>DYMR01000033.1:2164-13390 GCA_020721485.1 Halothiobacillus neapolitanus
GCCGAATGGTCATGATGAATAGGCCCGCGCAGTAAGGGCGGCATGGCGCAGAGCGTCGGCACGCCCTCTTGCAGGCGCTGCGCCAAATCGGCTTGATTGTGCGCGATGGATAAATCCGCCTCTAAATCAATCTCCGGGCAGCCGGTATACAAAAACTGGTAGAACACCCGCCGATTCACCCAACGCAACTGGTCGCAAATGGCCGCAGGATAGGGGCAATCCATGCCCTTCGGCAAAACCGTCGTTGCCTCGTGCGTGCTGGAAATTGGTTCCGCACGGTTTGGTTCAGCGCTGGGTGAATGGGGGCTCATTTAATTTGTCCCAGACGGTTCGGGTCGCCCGGCAGTCGGTAATCCCAAATTTCGGACAGCGATTTTTTGCCGAGCATCAAGGAAGCGCGCACAGTGACATCGCTGCGACCGGCGGGCAGCAGCAGCATGGAAAGCCGCCAATGACCGGCATCCGGCAGCGGCACCACCGCCTGTTCCAGCACTTTGGCGGTTTGTTGGGTGTCGATATTCGCAATGACCGGCTCGGTATTGGCGAGGCCATTCAATTTGCCGCCAGAAAAATCCAGATTCACCCGATACGCGCGGCTGTTTTTGTCTTCTCCCGGCGCGCGCGACACCCCGATCAATGGCCGCTGCACGGTCGCTAGGGGCTCATCGGCCACTTGCCGATTCCCCGCCGTGAGTGTGTACGCAAACGACACCGGATGATCGGCGTCCACCGGATCATCCGATTGAAAAAACACGATTTGGTTTTCGTGCGCATCGCTGGTGGTCGGGATTTGCACCAACACCAATTTCCCCTTGCCGAAGCCCGCTTCCGTGCTCACCCATAGTGAGGGGCGGCGCTCAAACCGATTGATGACATCTTCAAACCGGCAGAACTGGTTTTGGCGTTGCATGAACCCAAAGCCGCGCACGCCATCGGCCGGGAACTGCGTCACCTGCAAATCGCTGGGGTTATTCAACGAACGGAACACCCAATTGCCCTCGCCGGTGAACATCAGCAAACCATCGGATTCAAACACCGCCGGTCGCCACTGTCCGACGGGCGGTTGCTGCCCGGCCTGGCCATAAAAATACATGCTCGACAACGGCGCCAAGCCTAAGCGCTCAATCCCTTGGCGCGGGAATAGCGTCGCCGTGACATGGATCGACACCTGCCGATCTTCTGGCCGAATATCAAACTGATACGCGCCGGTGAGCGATTTTCCATCCAGCAAGGCGTAGACCGTCAGTTGCCGATCACCCGGTTCTGGCCGAACCAGCCAGAATTTGGTGAATGCGGGGAATTGCTCGCCCTGCGGCAGGCCGGTATCAATCGCCACCGCCCGCGCATGCGCGCCGGGGACTTGGTTCGCGCCGGTCATCTGCCACTGTGCGCCGCCGAGGAAGGTCAGAATCGTATCTTCGGCATCTTGCGAAGACAGCGGGTACCGCACGGTAAAACCGGCAAAACCCAAATTGGCCGGCACCGTTTGCGCAAACGAGGTGCTCGGCCAATCAAATTGGTTCTTATTGAAGTCGATGGGCGCGACGCCGGTTTGCGTGACCAAATACAACTGCACCGGGCGGTCGTACACATACCCGGCGGACAGCGGCTTGACCGCAAAGCGCAAATCCGACCAAGGCTCCGCCCGCCGCCGCAAATCAATCCGGTTATAGGTTTCCTCGTCGATTTGGCTTAAGGCATCGGGAATGCGTGGCGTCGGATCGTAGGATTGCGTTGCCAATTGCTTGGCCTGTGCGGCCACATCCGATAAGCCAAACGACCAAGCAAACGCCGTGTTAATGCCCAATAAGCCGACCAAAAGCCCCAGCCAGAACCGTCGCAACACGGGGAATCCAGACAGGGCGCGTAACAATGGCATGGGAAAACCTTCATCGAGGACACAGAAAAAAGCAATAGACCCGCCTCTCGGGGCAAGCCGCCGGACGATGGCGCCCATAGCATACGATATTTTTATAACCCAACGAGGCCGCCTGCGGACTCTGCGCCCGGCACGAGCCCCCAGAATTCGACGGAAGCTGTCAGAATAGCTGCATGACGATGACCGCCCTACCCGCCATGAATGCATCCCCCGCGTTTGCCCATTTGCATGTTCACACCGAGTACTCCTTGGTGAACAGCACCTTGCGCATCAAAGCCCTGATTGGCGCAGCCAAAGCGCGGGGCTTACCCGCCGTCGCGCTCACCGATCAATCCAATTTGTTCGCGATGGTGAAATTCTACGAGGCGGCGCGCAAAGCCGGCGTTAAACCCATTTTGGGCGCGGATTGCTGGGTCAGTACCCCGCACTGGCCGGAGCCAACCCGGATGGTGTTATTGGCCGAAAACAACACCGGCTTCCGGCATTTAACCGAGCTGATTTCGCGCAGTTATTGCGAAGGCCAGCAGGATGATCGCCCCGTCATCCAACACGAATGGCTCACCCCGGCGCAATGCGCGGGATTGATCGCGCTCAGCGGCGGGCATCGGGGCGAAATCGGCCAATTATTGTTGCGCGGCAAGGTCAAAGATCGGCACACCGCCCTCGCCTTTTGGCGGCAGCGCTTTCCCGATCGGTTCTACTTAAATGTGTCGCGCTGCGGCCGAACCGATGAAGAAACCTATCTGCACGCGGCGGTGGATTTGGCCAAAAGCGAACAGCTTCCGGTCGTCGCCACCAACGAAGTGCATTTTTTGGCGCCCGATGAATTCGAAGCGCACGAGGTGCGGGTGTGCATTCAACAAGGGCGCACGCTGGATGACCCGCGCCGCCCACGGGATTTTTCTGCCGCGCAGTATTTGCGTTCTGCCGAAGAAATGCAGGCCTTGTTTGAAGACCTGCCCGAAGCCCTCGACAACAGCCTGAAAATCGCCGAACGCTGCAATGTCACCCTGCAATTGGGCAAAAACTTTCTGCCCAATTTCCCCACGCCGTCGGGCGAGAGCGAATCCGATTTTCTGCGCACCTTAAGCGAACAGGGGTTGGCGGGTCGCTTGGCGCGCGTGCCGTCAAATCAACACGACAACTACCATCACCGGTTGGCAGTGGAATTGGATGTCATCATCCAAATGGGCTTTCCCGGTTACTTCCTGATCGTGGCCGATTTCATCCAATGGGCGAAACGCAATGGCATTCCGGTGGGGCCGGGTCGGGGTTCTGGCGCGGGTTCGTTGGTGGCTTGGGCGCTGCTGATTACCGACATCGACCCCATTCCTTATGACCTGCTGTTCGAGCGTTTCCTCAACCCCGAACGGGTTTCCATGCCCGATTTCGATATCGACTTTTGCATGGAAGGCCGGGATCGGGTCATCGACTATGTGGCGGAACGCTATGGCCGCAGCGCCGTGTCGCAAATCGCCACCCACGGCACCATGGCGGCCAAGGCGGTGGTGCGGGATGTGGGGCGGGTTATGGGCTACCCCTATGGCTTTGTCGATCGCATCGCCAAACTCATCCCCATGAAGCCGGGGCTGGATGTCACCCTCGACGATGCCTTGGGTCGTACCGAGCGATCACAAAAGGAAGCCGAGCGGTTTTCTGCCGAATTCAAAGAGTTATACGAGCGCGATGAAGAAGTGCGCGCCATTGTCGATATGGGCATCGCGCTCGAAGGGCTGTCGCGCAATGTCGGCAAACACGCCGGCGGCGTGCTGATTGCTCCCAGCAAACTCACCGATTTCACCCCGATGTACTGCGAAGCGAACGGCGCTTCTGCCGCCTCCCAACTCGATAAAGACGATGTGGAAGCCGTGGGTCTGGTGAAGTTTGACTTCCTCGGCCTGCGCAACCTCACCATCATCGACTGGGCCTTGGCCTCGATCAATGCCACGCGCCAACAATCGGGCGAAGCGCCGGTCGATATCACCGCCATTCCGCTGGACGACGCCCGCACATATCAATTACTGAAAGGCTGCGAGACCACCGCCGTATTCCAGTTGGAATCGCGCGGCATGAAAGACCTGATTCGCCGGCTGCAACCGGACACCTTTGAAGACATCATCGCGTTGGTCGCCCTATTCCGCCCAGGCCCCCTGCAATCGGGCATGGTCGATGATTTCATCCTGCGAAAAAAGGGCGAGCAAACCATCGAGTACCTGCATCCCTGGCTGACGGAGGCACTCAAGCCGACCTATGGCGTGATCGTCTACCAAGAACAGGTCATGCAGATTGCGCAAATTCTTGCCGGCTACACCCTCGGCGGCGCGGACTTGCTGCGTCGCGCCATGGGCAAGAAAAAGCCCGAGGAAATGGCCAAACAACGCGAGATTTTCCTCGAAGGCGCAAAAACCAAAGCCGTCGATCCCCAACAGGCCGGGTACATTTTCGACTTGATGGAAAAATTCGCCGGCTACGGCTTCAACAAATCCCACTCAGCCGCCTATGCGTTGGTGGCCTACCAAACCGCCTGGCTCAAGGCGCATTATCCCGCGCACTTCATGGCCGCCGTCCTCTCCGCCGATATGGACAACACCGACAAAATCGTCGGCCTGATCGGCGAATGCCAGCGGATGAACCTCAAGGTGGTGCCGCCCGGCGTCAATCACTGCGCGTATAAATTCCAAGCGTTGGATGGCGGCACGATCATCTACGGCCTTGGCGCCATCAAAGGCGTGGGCGAAGGCGTGATTCAAGCCATCGTCACCGAACGCCAGGCGCAGGGCCACTTCACCGACATGAACGACTTTTGCCAGCGGGTGGGCAGCCAAGCCCTGAACAAGCGCGTGCTGGAAGCCATGGTGCTGGCGGGCGCATTGGATGAACTCGGCCCGAATCGCGCCAGCCTGTACGCTCACATCCCCGATGCCATGAAAGCCGCCAGCCAACAGCACAACGCAGAGGCCTCGGGGATGGGCGACTTATTCGGCGGGCTCGATTCCGCCGACACCGCCATCCGCATCCCCATCCCCGAGCTCGCGGCTTGGCCCGATGATGAACAACTGCGACAAGAACGCGACACCCTTGGCCTATACCTCACCGGCCACCCCATCCAACGCCACCGCGAAGAACTCAAACAGCTCACCGGCAGCACCTTGGGCGAATTGACCGAACGCATCGACGCCCCCGCGCCCGGCGTCTACAGCAAAGGAGTGCCCGTCCTGATCGCCGGGCTCATCATGGGCGAACGGCTCATGCGCCAGCAAAATGGTGACCGGCAACTCTTCTTGACCGTCGATGACGGCACGGGACGCACCGAAGTCAGCATCACCGGCGACGAAATCGACCGCGCGCAGCACATGCTCCCGCGCGACACCCTCGCCTTTTTCGAAGGCGACGCCAGCTTCAACAACTTCAGCGGCGGGATTCGCATCCGCTGCAAACGCTGGTTTGATTTAGCCACCGCCCGCCAAGAAAAAGCCCGCACCCTGCTCATCGAACTCACAGCGAACTGCCAAGCCGAGCAAGCGCAACAACTCATCCAATGGCTGAAAGCCCACCGCGCCCAACCGACAGAACCCGCCCTCGGACTACATTGCCGCGTATTGGGCGAAACTGCCGTCGCCCTCGTACAACTGCCGGGGGAATGGAAACTGCCACCGACGGATACCCGTATCGAACAACTCAGCCAACAGCCCGGCATCCACCGCGTTCGGGTGATCTACCCCCAAGCCAATGCTGTGCGCCCAGAGGGCAACGAGTCTGAGTAAAAACCCATAGCAGGATGTCGAAAAACGACATCCCTGTCTTTTTTCAACCCCATCGTTCCGGTACACGCCCGTAACGATGGGCGAAGATCAATGCTTGATCTTCGGGCAAGCCATCCTTGTCTTGCTTTAGCAGGCGGTTGAAACCGTTTTTCAACCGCCTGTTAAATGGCGATTTGACAGAACCAAGGATTGTCCGCCTAATAACTAAGAGATGATGCGCATAAGGAAATGATTCAGTTGTTATTCGCCCCACCGCCCACACTGTCCTTGACGCTGCTTCGACTTCGGTTTTCGCTTCAGCGACCCAGTCGACCGATTCATTTTCCGGGTTCTGCCTGGCGGGGCGCTTTAGGACATCAACTTCGACACATCGCCTGTTTAACGGGCGCACCGGAATGCACGGGTTGCACGCAACGCTTTGCCTGCGCGTACAGCTATTTGTTTGAAACCCCGGTAGCCGAAGAAAAAACTTTGCTCAGCAACTACCAAGATGCACCAGCCCCGTATGTGTTGCATGAGCAACAAACTGACGACGCCTCGCTCATTCTCCACTGTGCGTTA
This sequence comes from Halothiobacillus neapolitanus, assembly GCA_020721485.1. GTDB lineage: Bacteria > Pseudomonadota > Gammaproteobacteria > Halothiobacillales > Halothiobacillaceae > Halothiobacillus > Halothiobacillus neapolitanus_B. The sequence goes on from DYMR01000033.1 coordinate 8,369, forward strand.
ATCGGACGCGCCAGTGCGCAAAGATCATTGATGCATCAAGCCCTCGTGCGCGCAGGCAGTTCCGAACGCGGCGTTGCCGGACGAACCTTGCGCTGGCAGCAAACCGATGCATGGTGTGAACAACAATCCGCATGGCAACCGCTCGACCCCTTAACACCATCATCCACATCACTTTTTTGCCCTGCGATTCCGCCAATCCCCAATTCAGTGTTGAAAATCACCTTCGTCACGCCACTGCGCATGCGCCGCCAGGGGCAAAATGTGCGGCCAGATAATTTTTCCTTTGCGGATTGGTTTGGCAACACCTTGCGGCGACTGTCTCTCTTGAGCGAATTCCACGAAGATCAGCCCATTCAAGCGGATTTTGCCGGGCTTATGCAAGCCGCCAAAGGCGTGGTGCTGCAATACAGTGATTTACGCTGGGTCGAACAAACCCGCCACTCAGCGCGCCAAGGGACGGACATGAAACTCGGCGGCCTCGTGGGGGATATTCATGTCATGCCCAGCGCACTCGAACCCTTCTGGCCTTATCTCTGGCTGGGGCAGTTCACCCATATCGGGCGCGCCACCACCATGGGGCTGGGGCGATACCTCATCGAAGCGGCAAGCTTGCCAAGTCATCCCGCCTTGCGCTGAATCGCTACGCTGGCGGCATGAATACATCAAGCAACCACCGCCGCATCCTACTCGCCGTCACCGGTCTTTCACCGCAGATCGTCACCGAAACACTGCACGCCCTCGCCACCCGCGAACCCAATCCTTGGGTACCGGATGAAGTGCATTTAATCAGCACCACCAAAGGGGCAGAAAACGCCCGCCTGCAACTATTGTCAGATCAGCCCGGCTGGTTTCATCGCCTGCGCGCCGATTACCACCTGCCCGCCATCGACTTCCCCGAAAGCCAGATTCACATCATCCGCCGCCGCGATGGCAGCTTACTGGACGACATCCGTGACGATGCCGACAACGAACTGGCTGCTGACTTCATCTGCGACACGGTGCGCACCCTCACCCGCCAACCCCACAGCGAATTGCACGCTTCCATCGCCGGCGGGCGCAAAACCATGGGCTTTTACTTGGGCTATGCCATGAGCCTGTACGGTCGCCCGCAGGATCGGCTATCTCATGTCTTGGTCTCTGATCCCTTTGAAACTCAAAAGGATTTCTTCTACCCCACACCCGTCACCCGCGTGATTCACGACCAACGCACCGGTTTGGCGCTCGATTGCAAAAACGCCCGCATCTGGCTCGGCGACATCCCCTTCGTGCGCCTGCGCGAAAATTTACCGCACGACCTGATCGAAGGCCGCGCGCGCTACAGCCAAGCCGTGGCCGAAGTTCAAAAAGCCCTGCCGCCGATTGGGCTGACGCTCGAACCCGCCCACCGCCAAATTATTTTGGGCGGAGAACCTGTCGAGTTAACGCCCATTGAATTTGCCCACTACTGGGTGTTTGCCGAGCGCGCCGCGAAAGGGCTACCCGGTCAGCATTGGAGCAATGCCGCATTCATGGATGCGGTATTGAAAAAATTGAGCCGCCTCATCAACCCCCACGGCGCGGCATATGAAGAAACCGAAACCGCCTACCGAAAGCGCTACGATCAGGAAAACTTCGACCCGATCAAAAGCAAGATCAACAAAAAAATCACCCGTGCACTGGGGCGGCGTGGCGAACCCTACAAGCTTGCCACCGCCTCCAAACAACCCGGAACGCCCTATCGTGCCACCCACATCACCCTGCCGCCCGATGTGATTCACATCGACGCCACCCGTCCGCGAGGAGAAACCGCGTGAAAACCCGAGTAAAAACCCTGAGTCATACCCTGTGCTTCACCGCTCCAGTCTTTATGGGCAATGCCGAACAAAACGCACAATGGCGCACCCCGCCGATCAAAGCGCTACTGCGCCAGTGGTGGCGTGTGGCGTATGCGGCAGAGAAAAACTTCGCCCTGCGCGTGGACGAGATGCGGCATGAAGAAGGGTTGTTGTTTGGTCATGCTTGGTTGGATGACGACCGCAATGCCCGAGGCGAAAAAGTGAGCGCACGAAAAAGCGCTGTGCGCATTCGCTTGGGCTTACCCGCAGGACAACAGGGCGATGCGTGGGGCAAAGGCACGCAAACCGGCGTATCGCCTCTGACAACTGGATTAGACACCAGTTACGCATGGTTTGGCCTCATCAACCGTGGCGATGGATTGCCTGACCGCAATGCACTGGCCATCAAAGGGCAAGAAAACCGCCGTGAACTGTTGCTTGCTGTGCCTGAACCCCATGCCCCGCGCATCCAAACCGCGCTGCAACTCATTCACCATTTCGGCCAACTCGGCGCACGCAGTCGCGGTGGTTGGGGTTCGTTTGCGCTCGATGGCATCAGCCCGCTTAGCGCACAACAACTCGCCCAACACGCACAAACACTCACCCAATGCCTGCGCCATGACTGGCCGATGTCGCTCTGCAAAGACGATCAAGGGCTATGCCTCTGGCAAAGCAAAAACACTTTTCCAAGCTGGGACAAAGCTATGCGCAGTATTGCGCTTGAGCGAAAAAATGTGCGTGTTGCCCTTAAAAGCTTACACGGACGCGACCTGCGCCCCGTCTTGGGCTTTGCCTCCCCTGGGCGGATGCCCAGCCCGCTGCGCTGGCGCGTGGTGCCTGCCGCCTCGGGGCAACTTGGCATCCAAGTATTCGCCATGCCCACGCTGATTCCCGAAGAAGGCAAACAACGCATCGACGCAACTCAAGTGAGAACCGCATGGGACAAGGTCATCCAGACACTGGATGCCTCCAGCGTCTTCAAACCACGCGGGGCGCAAAAATGAACGAGGACAACACCGCCATGAACACCACCCTCTGGCAAACCAAACTCGCCGCCCGCCTGCACGACCCCGCAGAAAAAGCCTTGGTGCTGCTGCGCGATCCGGCGGGGCATGAAAACGGCACATCCAAAGCTCTGATGCGTTTGCTGGGATTGAAGGATGTCACCGCCGAAGATTTGGCCGGCATCGACCCCGACAATGCCGAAGTGCTCACTCGCGTGCTGTTCAAAAAAGGCTTGCCGCTGGATGTTTATCAAACCATCCAACGCGCCGACTGGTGGGCAGCGGCAGCAGACCGCCCGCAATGGCCGATGCAGCAAATCAGTGTCACCACCCAAAAAGGCGAAGAAAAAACCTTTGCCGTTGCCCCGTGGGCGCAAGTGCGCTGGTCGAATCAACCCGTGCTGATCCATCCGATCACGGGCGATACGCTTGATTTGCACAAATTAAGCGACACCGAAATCGACGACATCAAACAACGCAGCTTCGAGCATTTCGCAAGCCTACTGGTGCAACTTGGCGCGAAAGATGAAGCCACGCACGACCTGCGCAAAACCCTGCTCGCCTTTTGGCGCTTCGGCCCAGAACTGAACGAAACCGACGACAACGGCAAACTTGGGGCGCTCTGGCCGCTGCTACCCGCCGATACGCGCATTCCCGACCACAGCATCTGGGATCATCTTGATCTGACTTCCGCCTTTGCTGGGGCGTTTGCGGCGGACGCCCAACACACCCGAAAGCCAGGCGAAGCCGCCCTACTCGCGCTCTCAATAGGCCCCGTGCAAGGCTTTATCGCCGCTGCACGCAGCACCTCGGATTTATGGGCAGGCTCCCATCTGCTCTCGCGCCTAGCCTGGGAAGTGATGCGCCCGATCTGCGAACAACTTGGGCCCGATGCCATCCTCTTCCCGCGTTTGCGCGGCATTCCGCAGGTCGATCTTTGGTTGCGCGATCAAATGGAACTGCCCGATGATCTGTTCAAAAACTGCGCATGGAACCAAGGCAGCACCGATGCCAACCCGCTATTCTCCGCCGCCCTGCCCAACCGCTTGGTCGCCGTCGTGCCCGCAAGCCAAGCGCGTGCGATTGCCGAGCAATGCACCCAAGCGGTACGCGATTGGTTGAATGATTTGGGTGACGATGTGGTCTCCCGCCTGCTGAAAACCGCAGGTTACGATGTGGAATCCGAACGCACGCCGTATGCGCAAATGAAACAACAACTGCAAGGCTTCCCCGAAGTGCATTGGGCGGCGGTGCCGTTCTCGCTGATTCATCCGCGCAACACCGCCCGCCAGACCGATTTGGACACCTCGCTGCTTACCGAGGCGATGGCTCCTTTTTTTGATGTCACGCCCGACCAACCCTGCGGCTTCCTCGACACCCCTGCATGGCAAGCCCTGCAAAAAGACATGGTCTGGAACGACAACACCCGCTTCTTCGCGCCCAATCCCGGTGTGCTCTACCCCGCCGTGTACGATTTGGCCGAGCGGGTGATGGCCGCCGCCAAAGCCACGCGCAGTTTTGAGCAAACCATGGAACACGGCTGGCGTTGCGCCCTCACCGGCGAAGCGGAGTGGCTAACCACTGACCGCGAACAACTGAAAACATCCTACCGCCAACAAACCGACACGCTGTGGGTAAAAATCGCCAAGGCCAAACCCGCGTGGGCAAAAAAAGGCGAACACCTCGCCGCCCTGCCTGCGATCAAACGCCTGTGGCCGACCATTTTCAAAGAAGAAGTCGGCAAAGCACTGGCTGCCAAGGATGATGGCTCGATGAAATCCATAGGCCGCTTCGTGGTCTCCACCCACACCATGGCCTTGGCGCATCAACTCGATCAATGGCTGGAAAAAGGCGGACTGACGGCAGAAGGTTTTGCCGCTGCGGCGGACAAAGCCGAAGCCGTGGCATTGCCGCGCCGCCTAACGCGCAAGCACGCCAAAAGCCCTGCACTGGCTGATGCCAAACGCCTGCCCGGCCTGCTGGAAGCCGCGCGCGAAGCCGACGATGAGCGCGCCTTGGAACAGGCGCAAAAATTGGTGAAAGACACCTTGGGCAACGGTGCGCGCATCGAAACCTATTACGCCCTGCTGATGATGGACGGCGACAAAATGGGCGCGATTCTCGCAGGTGACGAGCGCACGAAGACCACCATTAGCTACAGCAACAGCTTCCATCCGCAAGTGCGAAAAGGTTTCGACCAACAC
>DYMR01000034.1:0-6751 GCA_020721485.1 Halothiobacillus neapolitanus
TTTAACGACCGGTTACACCTTAAATTGCCGCACGAGATTCGCCAGGGTTTGCGCCTGTTGCGACACCGCTTTGCCCGCACCGGAAATATCGGTACTGCGCTGCACGGTTTCGCTGGCCGCCGTACTGATGGATTCGATGTTTTGCTTCATGCCGCTGGCGACGGCGGTTTGTTCTTCGGCGGCGGCGGCGATGCGCACGCTCATGTCGCTCAACTGACCGAAGGCTTCGGCGATTTCCGTCAGCATGTGGTTGGCGCTGCTGATGGCGTCGAGGCTTTCTTGACTGACTTGTCGCCCCTCACCCATCGCCGATACCGCATCGCTCGCGCCGGTTTGCAACTGACCGATGATGACGGAAATTTCACGGGTGGAGACCTGCGTGCGGGTCGCCAGCGAGCGCACCTCTTCGGCCACCACAGCAAAGCCGCGCCCCTGCTCGCCCGCCCGCGCCGCTTCGATGGCGGCATTGAGCGCCAGCAGGTTGGTTTGGTCGGCAATGCCGCGAATCACATCCAGCACTTTGCCGATGGTTTGGCTTTGACCGGAAAGCTCGTGGATTTTTTGCTCGGCGCGCGAGAGCACGGTATCGAGCCGTTCGGCGCTTTGCGTGCTGCTGTGTACCTTGCCCAAGCCTTCGTGCAGGCGGTCGTTGGCATCCTGCACCGAAGCGCTGGCGCGTTCGGCACTGCGCGCCACTTCTTCGGCCGCCTCCAAAGTTTGGCTCATGCCGGTGGCCAGCCCGTCGGTGTCGCGCGCCTGTTGTTGCGCGCCGCGTTCGGCCAATCCCGCCGCGCCGGTTAGCTGTGCCGCCGAATCATTCAGCGATTGCGTGGTTTTCATCACCTGCGTCACCAAGCCGTGGGCGGTTTGCGCGAAGGTGTTGAACGCGCGGCTGACTTCGGCAATTTCGTCTTGACCATTCACCGGCAGACGGCGGGTCAAATCGCCATCGCCCTCGGCAATGTCGCGCATCCGCTCGGCCACTCGCTTGAGCGGGCGGGAAATGCTGATGACGGACAAAAACGCGAGCACGCCGACCACCAGAATGCCCAGCAGCACCAGCCCGACCTGCCCCACCGTGATGTGGTTGATGGTGTCGTTGAGCACGGCCGATTGTTCGTCGATCCGTTGGCGCTCGGTTTTGACGATGGTTTGCGCGGTTTGATCGACCTGATTGAACGCCGGATCCAGCGCGGTGCGCACCAAATAGGCATCCATCCGCCATTTATCGGATTTGTGGATGGCGAAGGCTTTATCGGCTTGGGTGATGAAATCCGGCAGCATTTTCAGCAATTGGCTCACGGCATCTTGCTGCTCGAAGGTCAGAATGTTGCCGTAATTTTTATTGATTTCCTGCGTGCGCTTGAGCACTTCATTCACATACAGCGTGAAATTGTTTTCCAGCGCGGGGCTGCGAAAGGCCATAAACCCGCGCAGGGCGGCGACCACATCGCCCCACTCACCGCGCAGCCGCGCCAGATCGAGCACCAGCGCGCGGCGCGGCACGGCGGTCGCATCGGCATCGGCTTCTTCATTAATCAACGAGCCCATCAAACCGGAAATCTGGATCGACATCGGGTTGACATTAATGTTGGCGTATTCCATGCCGGGCAGGTTGAGTTTGTCGTCGGACGACACCTTCATCACCTCATTGGCCTGCGTGACGAAGGTTTTTAGCTGGGCATCCAAGGTATCCAACGAATCATCGCTGTATTGCTTGAGTTTGGTTTGCTGCGTGCCAATGCCCGCAATCGCGGCTTCAAACGCCTGTTTATCCGCCGGGCTTTTGCTTTGCAAAAACAGGCCGACCGAGGCCATGGCCTGCTCCAACTGCACGCGAATCCCCTCCGCTGCGAAGGCCGCCGGCTGTCGCTCCCCAATGACCGTGTTGGCCACGCGGTCAATGCGCTGCATGTTGAAGTAAGTCAACACCGCCATAGAGAACAACACCAGCAAAATCAGGCCGTAACCGAACAGATTTTTTTGGGCAATCGAGAAGCGAGCAATCCACCGTGTCATCGCGAATTCCTTATTTATTTCTTGAGTGAGCCTGCTATCGGCCATGCGGGCGCGAACTTGAGCTACCACCAAAATTCCGGGTACTGCCGATGCGCAATCCGATTATTAAAGATCAGCGCCACCAACAGCAACAAGGCCGGCGCAATCAGCCCCGGCAACAACACAAACCAATACCCCATGTCGTGGACTTGGTTGCTGCCGATCACGGCCACCAGCGCGGTGGCGCCACCGGGCGGATGCAGGGTGCGCGTGGCATGCATCAGCGCGATGGCCAAACCCACCGCCAGCGCGGGGGCGAACACCGCCAGCCCCCAGGTGCCGAGGATCGGCGCACCCGTCGGCCAGACATACGCCACCGTGCCATGCACGCTCACGCCCACCGCCGCCGAGAGCAAATGCCCGCCGAGCAGGTTGCGCGGCTGGGCGAGCGGGCTTCGCGGCGCGCCGAATAGGAGCACCGCCGAGGCGCCAATCGAGCCGATAATCAGAATCCGATCCAAGCCGGCAAACCACCACGCCACGGCGCACACCGCCAGCAGGCCGAAAAACCCGCCCAGCCCCGACCAGAAAATTTCCGCCAAATTGACTCTGGGCGGCGCGCTGTGGCCGCGCCCGCGCCATTTTTTCCAATAGCCCACGGGTTCCGGTGTGGTCATACCAAAACATCCCAATCCAGTCGCTCCATGAAATCGCGCCGCAACACGACGCCCAGCAGCATGCCGGCGGCGTCCACCACCGGCAGGCGCTGGCAATCGACGCGATGAAACGCACGGGCAATATCACTGAAGCTGCCGTGCTCGGGCAGCACCGTGGCCGGCGTGGTCATCACCTCCGATACCGTGGTGCGCTGGCAATAATCGGCAAAATGCTCGTGCCGATTCATCACGCGGAACACCAGGGAAAAGAAGGTATCCGCGCCAAACCCGCGCAAGACATTCCACTCGCTCACATCGCCCAGCACGCGGCCGGATTCATCGACCACCGGCAGGGTGTGCGCGTGCATCAGCGCCATTTGCTCGGCGGCCTGACAAAGATTTTGTTCCGGCTTGAGCGCGGATAAATCCCGCCGCATCAAATGCGGCACATCGCGCGCAAAAAACAGCCGCCGCAAGGCCTGCTCATGGGCGATGGCGTAAATTTCGCGGAAATCTTCCGGCGTAATATCGACATAGCCGGTCATCGAACGCATCGCGGCCTGAACATCTTCATCCGGCAAATGCGCGAGGTTGGTTTGCGTCATGGTGTGTTCCTCTCATATTGAGCTGCACCATCATAATGCGCGCCGCCCGATTCCGGGATGAAATTCCCCGGTATTCCCCCGAAGAGGAATTTCGTAAAACCCGCACGGGGCTGCGCTACCATGGAACCTCCGCCCACGCACCACCGGAGTGCCCGTGCCCACTGCCCGCTCGATTTTGATTACCGGATGCGCTTCCGGCATTGGCCTGTGCACCGCGCGGTTTTTGGCCGATCGCGGGCATCGCGTCGTCGCCTCGGTGCGCCAGGCCGAGGATGTGGCGCGCTGGCCGCATGCGGATATTCCCGTGGTGCCACTGGATGTGCGCGACGATGCCTCGATTCACGCGGGTCTGGCAGCCGCCCTCAACCACACCGGAGGCAGGCTGGATGCGCTGTTCAACAACGGCGCATTCGGCCTGCCGGGCGCGGTGGAAGATTTATCCCGCGAAGCGCTGCGGGCGCAGTTCGAAACCAATTTATTCGGCTGGCAAGTGCTGACCAACGCCGTCATCCCGCTGATGCGGGCGCAGGGATTTGGCCGCATCATCCAAAACAGTTCGGTGCTTGGGCTGGCCGCGCTGCCCTATCGCGGCGCGTATGTCGCCAGCAAATTCGCACTCGAAGGCTTGAGCGACACGCTGCGACTGGAGTTGCACGGCACCGGCATCGAGGTGAGCCTGATCGAACCCGGCCCGATCCTGTCCCGTTTTCGCGCCAATGCGCAGCAGGCGTTTTTGCGCTGGATTGCGCACGAACAGTCCGTCCACGCCGCCGCGTATCGCAAACAAATCGAACGCATGAATAAGGAAGGCCCCGCCCAACCGTTCACCCTGCCGCCCGAAGCCGTGGCACGCCAAGTCGCGCACGCGCTGGAAGCCCGTCGACCGAAAGCGCGCTACCCGGTCACGGTGCCGACCCGCCTGTTCGCCACCCTCCGCCGGCTGCTCACCACCCGCGCGATGGATCGGGTGCTGCGCGCGGCGTCCGGCGGGGGCAAGCGTTGATGTGGGGCAGCCTGCACCCCGACTGGGCGGCCGTCTATGTACTGGTCGAATGGATCATTCGCCTTTTGGCGGTAGTGATCGTGCCGCTACGGCGCCCGCCCGCCACCGCAACGGCCTGGCTGCTGCTGATTTTCTTCCAACCCGTCGTGGGCGGCGTGTTCTATCTGTTTGTTGGCCGCCCGCGCGCCGCGCCGTCGCGCCAAGAGAAAATCGACCAACTCAGCGCCGCCCTCGCGCCGGTGCGCGCGCATTTGGCCGCACAGCATCAGTCGTACCAAAGCCCGGCGCTGCCCGACCGCTGGCGCCCCATCAGCCAACTGGCTGAACACTGGCGCGCCTTCCCGATTTTCGACGGCAACGCCATTCACCTGATTGAAGGCGTGCCGCAGCTCGTCGCCCGCTTGGTGGCCGATATTGACGCCGCCGAACGGTCGGTGCATCTCCTGTTCTACATCGCCGCCCGCGATGCCGTGACCGAGCCGGTATTCGCCGCCCTGCTGCGCGCGGTCGCGCGCGGGGTGGAGGCACGGCTGCTGGTCGATGATTTCGGCAGCAAACACTGCATCGAACCGCTGCTCGCCCTCGAAGCCCAAGGCATCCGCATTGGCCGCGCCTTTATGCGCAGCAAGCTGCCGCGCCGCGCCGCGCGGTTTGATTTACGCAACCACCGCAAAATTGTGGTGATCGACGGCCACCTCGGCTACACCGGCTCGATGAACCTCATCCGCCCGGATTTCAAAGCCCCGCTGGTGTACGAAGACATCATGCTGCGCATCGAAGGCCCCGTGGTGCTCGAACTGCAAACCGTGTTCGCCGGGGATTGGTACATCGAGCGCAACACCCTGCTCGACGGCACGCAGTATTTCCCCACCCCCAGCCGGGCGGGCACGAGCATTTGCCTCGGGCTGCCCAGCGGGCCGGAATACCCCGATCCGGTGCAGCAACAAATGCTCACCGCGCTCATTCATGCCAGCGTGCAGTCGATTCGCTTGGTCACGCCGTATTTCGTGCCCGACGAACCGACCCTCATCGCGCTCAAAGCCGCAGCGCAACGCGGGGTCGAAGTCGAACTGATTTTGGCCGCGACGCTCGATCAGCGGCTGGTGCAATGGGCGCAGGAATCGTATTACGAAGAATTGCTGAGCAACGGCGTGATGATTCGCCGGTATCCCGACCGGTTTTTACACACCAAATTCGGCGTGTTCGACGACCACCTCAGCCTAATTGGCAGCGCGAATCTGGATGTGCGCTCGAACCTCATCAACGCCGAGTTCGGCCTGATTTTTTTCAGCCCGCATACCGCACACCTGCTGAACGGCCTGTTGTACCGCTACCGCGAAAGCGCCCGATTACTCACCGCCGAAGCGTGGCGGCTGCGCACACGCCCGGAAATGATTCGGCAAAATTTGGCGCGACTCGCCACGCCCTTGCTTTGACGCTCACAATAAAGGGGCACAAACAAAAACCCCGCCACAGGGCGGGGTTACTCGCGGGATAAAGCGACTCGGTGTTAGCGCGAGGCGACCTTCTCATAATCATCCAGCGCGGCGCTCAGGCGATTTTTTGCCCGAACTTTTTCCGCCAGCGCCTGGCCTTCGGTGATTTGCTCCGCGCTCATCTGCGCAGAAATCTGCTTAATCAGGATGACCGCCTGCGCATTGCCCACTTCCGCCAAGGGGCGAATCAATCCGTAGGCCGCCACGGTATCGGCTTTGGTCACGCCCCGCCCATCCAGATACATCATCCCGAGGTTGTATTGCGCCGGTTGGTAGCCCTGATTGGCCGCCGCGCGATACCACTTCACCGCCGCTTGATCGCTTTGCGGCACGCCCTGGCCGACCAGATACAAGGCCGCCAGATTATTTTGCGCGCGGCTGTAGCCCTTATCTGCCGCCATTTGGAACCATTTTGCGGCTTGAGTGTAATCTTGCTTCACGCCCTCACCGCTGTAATACATCGTCCCCAAGGCGAGCTGCCCCGGCGCATAGCCTTGCTCCGCCGCGCGCTGGTACCACATCACGCCTTGGGTGGTGTCTTTCGCCACGCCCTGACCATCGCAATACATATGCCCCAGCACATACTGCGCGAAAATGTCGCCCTTCTCGGCCTTCGGCAGCCAACGGTTCACCCCATCACCGCCGTATAAATCTTCTGTTTTGGCCTCAGGCGCCGCCGCAGCCGTTACAGCGGCCGCCGCCGCCGCCTTCGTTTTGGCATGCGTAACCGGCTTTTTGTGCTCCGGATGATGCACCGGCGGCTTTTTAGGCTCCGCTTTCGTGGGGGTTTCGGCTTGCGCCACGCCCGCCAATGCCACCGAACCCGTCATCAACACCGCAGCAACCCAAGCACTCAGTACACGCATCATCCATCCCTCAGCCCTAAAAAAACGGGCAATATTTCGTCAAACTGCGCGCAGTGTGCGCATTTTTTCAGCAATCGGCAAGCGCGATTTCATTTGTGACAAAACGCATCAAATAAGCACAACAAAC
>DYMR01000034.1:6851-13004 GCA_020721485.1 Halothiobacillus neapolitanus
GAAAATGGGTCAAATAGCAGCATCCGCTCTGGATTGACTTAAAATGCCGACATGAGCCGCATCCCCGAATCGTTCATTGAAGAAGTTCTCGCCCGCGTCGATCTCGTGGCGTTGATCGACCGGCGCGTGCCGCTGAAAAAAAAGGGGCGAGAATTCACGGCCTGCTGCCCGTTTCATCAAGAAAAATCCCCGTCGTTTTTTGTCAATCCAGACAAGCAGTTCTACCACTGTTTTGGCTGCGGCGCGCACGGCAACGCCTTGAAATTCCTGATGGAATACGAACACCAAGATTTTCGCGGCGCGATTGAAACACTGGCCGCAGAAACCGGCCTCACGGTACCGGAAGACCCGAAAGCCGCCGCCGAACACGATGCCCGCGTCGGGCTGTACGCCGTGATGAACGCCGCGCAAACCCATTTCGCCCAAGCGCTGCGCGCCACGCCGGCCGCGATTGACTACCTCAAAAATCGCGGCGTCACCGGCGAAACGGCGGCGCGCTTTGGCCTGGGCTTCGCCGCCGGTCAAAACAGCCTGATTCGCGCGGTCGAACAAAACCCCGGCACACGCGCCACCACACTCGCAGCCACCTTCGCAGATTGGGAAACCGTGGGGCTGATCGGTCGGCGGGACGACGGCAGCCTGTACGAACGGTTTCGCCAGCGGCTGATGATTCCCATCCGCGATCGGCGCGGGCAGGTGATCGGCTTTGGCGGGCGCGTCATCGGCGCGGGCGAACCCAAATACCTGAATTCGCCGGAAAACCCCTTATTTCACAAAAGCTCGGTGCTGTTCGGCTTGTACGAAGCACGCCAAGCCAACGCGCGCCCAGAATCGCTGCTGATCGTGGAAGGCTATCTGGATGTCATCATGCTCGCGCAGCACGGCATCGCCCACGCCGTCGCCACCATGGGCACCGCCACCACGCCGGAGCACATCAACCTGTTGTTTCGGCACACACAACGGCTGGTATTTTGCTTCGATGGCGATACCGCCGGACACCGCGCGGCGGCTAAGGCGCTGCACACTGTGCTGCCGCAGCTGGAAGATGGCCGCAGCGTGCGGTTTTTGTTCTTGCCGGATAAAGAAGACCCGGACAGTTTCGTCAAAGCCCAAGGCGCGAATGCCTTTCTGGCGCGGATTGAAACCCACGCCCTCGGCATCGAGCGGTATTTTCTGCACCTCATCGACCAACAAATTCCCGGCAAAGACGACGCCGCCCAAGCCGCCAAATCCAAGCTCGGCAAAGAATGGCTCGCCACCATGCCGGCCGGCGATCTGCGCATCCTGATCGAACACCGGCTGAAGGAACACACCGGCGTGTGGCGACGCCCGTTCTTCAACAAAAACGCCCCGGCCTCGAACCTGCCACCCGCGCCCAAAACCCCGCCGAAAATGCGCACGGCGGAAAGCCTCGTGCTCGCCATCGTGCTGCGCTACCCGGAACTCGCCACCAGCGCCGTCAACGCCGCCGATTGGCCGACGGGCGCCGTGCCGCCGCTGCTCGCCCAACTCAGCCGCCACCCGCCGGAACACTGGGCGAATCAAGCCTGGTACCACGAGGCCCACCGCGCGATTGAAGACGCCCAACACACGCCGCCCGCCGGCATCGACAGCCTCGCCCAAGCCCAAAGCGTGCTGCTCGACACCCTGCATCAGCAGCGGCATAGCGTGCAGCATGCCGACCAACGCGCCGCCGCCAAAGCCGCCCTGCTCGGCTTAAAACCTCGCCCGGAATAAGCCCCGCGCGGCGAAAATTCGGCGCAACCCATCGAAATTTCGGCAAAAAATTTTCTTGCCGCTATAATCTCCGGTTCCAAAAAAACCAAGTAACTAAACCTTTTTCGCAATTCGGGTGCCATCGTCCTATGTACGAAGATCAGCAGGCCAGTATCGAATCCCTCATCGCCCGTGGCCGCGAACAGGGTTACTTGACCTACGCGGAAATCAACGACTACCTGCCCGAAGGCTTGGTGGATGCGGATCAGCTCGAAGAAATCGTCGGCGCCCTGCAAGACATGGGCATCCGCGTCTCCGAAGCCGCGCCCGACGGGGATGAACTCAACCTGGCCGACGAACCCGCCGTCGCCACCGATGAAGATGCCACCGAAGAAGTCGTGGCGGTGCTCGCCTCGCAAGTCGATGCGGAATTTGGCCGCACCACCGACCCGGTGCGCATGTACATGCGGGAAATGGGCACGGTCGATCTGCTCAACCGCCAAGGCGAAATCGAAATCGCCAAGCGCATCGAAGAAGGCTTGCTCGAAGTCACCCGCGCGCTGGCGCATTACCCGCCCACGCTGGAAAAATTGCTGGGCGAATACGCCAAAGTCGAAGCCGGCGAATCCCGCCTGCAAGATGTCGTCGTCGGCATCATCGAGCCGGAAGTAGAAATTCCGGAAGACGCGCCCGAAGCGCCGCTCGACATTCCCACCGACGAAGCCGCCGCCCCCGCTGAAGCCGAGGAAGAGGACGAAGAAGCCGCTGAAGGCGCCGAAGAAGAAACCGTCGTCGATAACAGCCTCGACCCGGAACTGGTGCGCACGCACATGCTCGCCATCCAAACCCTCGCGAGCACACTGGAACGGCGCGATGACGCCTACCTGAACCAATTGGCCGACGAGCTGGTGCAAATCAAGCTCAACCCCGGCTTCAACGAACAGCTGCTCGAACAAGTGCGGCAAGCCGTTGCGCGGATTCGTCTGCTCGAAAAACAAATCATGCACCAAGCGGTCGAAAAAGGCGGCCTGAAGCGCGAAGCGTTTATCGAAGCCTTCCGCCGCAATGAATCGGACATCGGCTGGATCGACCTCGCCACCAAAGGCAAGCCGAGCGCCAAATTCATGCAAGTGCGCCCGGAACTCGAACGGCTGCAAAAACGGCTGAACACCGTCGCGCGCGACAGCAAACTCAGCGTCGCCCAAGTGCGCGAAGTGCATCGCCTCATCACCTTGGGCGAAGCCAAAGCCCGCCGCGCGAAAAAGGAAATGATCGAGGCCAACCTGCGTCTCGTGATCTCCATCGCCAAAAAATACACCAATCGCGGCCTGCAATTCCTTGATTTGATTCAAGAAGGCAATATCGGCCTGATGAAAGCGGTCGATAAATTCGAATACCGGCGCGGCTACAAATTCTCCACCTACGCCACCTGGTGGATTCGCCAAGCCATCACCCGCTCGATCGCCGACCAAGCACGCACCATCCGCATCCCGGTGCACATGATCGAAACCATCAACAAACTCAACCGCATCTCGCGGCAAATGCTGCAAGAAATGGGACGCGAAGCCACGCCGGAAGAACTGGCCGAACGGATGGACCTGCCGGAAGACAAGATCCGCAAAGTCCTGAAAATCGCCAAAGAACCGATTTCAATGGAAACCCCGATCGGCGAAGACGACGACTCCAACCTGGGCGACTTCATCGAAGACCAAAGCGCCATTTCCCCGATGGACTCGGCCACCAACGCCAGCCTGTCCGAAATCGTGCGTGAGA
Organism: Halothiobacillus neapolitanus; assembly: GCA_020721485.1. Taxonomy (GTDB): domain Bacteria; phylum Pseudomonadota; class Gammaproteobacteria; order Halothiobacillales; family Halothiobacillaceae; genus Halothiobacillus; species Halothiobacillus neapolitanus_B. The sequence goes on from DYMR01000034.1 coordinate 10,341, forward strand.
TTCTCTCGACCCTCACCCCGCGAGAAGCCAAAGTGTTGATGATGCGCTTCGGCATTGGTATGAACACCGACCACACGCTCGAAGAAGTCGGCAAACAATTCGATGTCACCCGCGAACGCATCCGCCAAATCGAAGCCAAAGCGTTGCGCAAACTGCGCCACCCCTCACGCTCCGAACGGCTGCGCAGCTTCATCGAAGCCAATATCGACTAACCCCGCCGGGCGCCCCGCGCCCACCGCTTCGGGCCTATAGCACAACGGTTAGTGCAGAGGACTCATAATCCTTTGGTTGCAGGTTCAAATCCTGCTGGGCCCACTAAAAAACAAGAAAGCCCGCATCGCGCGGGTTTTTTTGTGGGTGTGATTTCGTGTTTTAGCGCTGGAGCAACGCCGGCGTAGCGGGCTTTAAAATGAATGCACAGCCCAACCCCGCGCTGGCGGGGTTCGACGCTGTGATTCTCTATTTTCCAAATGCTTACCCGAAAAGCGCACTGTGTGAGCCCAACCGGGCCAGCCGCAGACTGCCAGAATCCGACTTCCGGTAAATCAGCAGCAGGTCGGGCTTGATGTGGCATTCCCGGTACCCTGCCCAATCGCCCGAAAGGTCATGGTCTCGGTAGCGTACATCCAGGGGTTGATCGGTAATTAGCGCAACCAATACCGGCTTGAGCTCCGCGTCGAGCGTTGTGCGGTGCAGTCCTTTTGCCTCGCGCTTGTAATCGCGTTTGAATGCGGAAGATCGGTCAATCGTCCGCATGCAAGTCCGCCATCAGATCGTCCACGCTGGCAAATTTCTTGCCCTTTCCCGCCTCCAACTCGGCAATGGCCTTTTTTGTCGTGGCGTTGGGCACTTTCACTTCGAAGGGCAGACGATGCTCATCCGCGATACGGAGCATCAACAGACGGATGGCATCAGAGATTGACAGCCCCATGGCTTCGAGCGCGCTGGCGGCACGCTCCTTGGTGTTTGCATCGATCCGGGCTCGGACATAGGTATCTGCGGCGCTCATGACAACACTCCTGCACTGGGTATTCATTACTCAAATGTAGTCACAACGAGACCACGAAGCAAGCATTTTGGTTAAAGGTATCAAAGAGTTCGCCCCCCCCGTTTCCGCCACCCAAAGGTGGAAAAAACCTCGCCATGCGCCCCAACCGCTGCATCGGGAATTCAATAGTCTTTGGCATTATGTTATTCTGTATCTTTACCTCGGCGCGAGCGTTGCCATGGCGATTGATCTCTGGAACCCCGGCCATCTTGAGTTTGGCGCCACGCTACTCACGGCTTTGCTGCTGGGTTTGGTGCATGGCATTACCCCGGATGAGCATACTTGGCCGATCACCTTCAGTTACGCGATTGGGGGGTATTCGACCCGCGCCGGGCTGAAGGCGGGGCTGTTGTTTTCTTTGGCGTTTACGACGCAGCGGGCGCTCGGCAGCGAACTGGCGTGGCTCGGTCTGTCGCATTGGATGAGCCTGCCGAATCTTGATTCTGTGCTGTATGTGGTGATCGGTGTGCTGATGCTGGCCGGCGGGGTGCTGATGGCGCGCCAACGCCAGGCCGTGCACTGGCATCTCCTGGGGCGCTGCCTGACTTCCGGCACGCCCGAATCCACTCAGCGCACGCAACGCTGGGTGGTGTGGATGCCGGCGGTGCATGGCTTTATTGCGGGCTGGGGATTTGGCGCATTCGCGCTGATTTTGTATGGCACGCTCGCCCCCAGCATGCCGTCGGCGGCCTGGGGCTGGGTGCCGGGCGCGTTGTTTGGTTTGGGGACGACGCTGGTTCAGGCCGCTGCGGGGGCATCGTTTGGCCGCATGGCGGCGCAACGCCAGCTCACGCCGGATGCGGTGCGCGCGATTGCCCTCGCCACGGCGACTCGCACCCTCGTGTGGGGCGGGGTGGCGTATGCCGTCGCCGGGTTGTTCGGCCTATTGGCGCCCGATTGGGCGGATTTCAGCGTGGATACCGGCATTAAGGTGCACAATCTCGCGCATTTGGGCATTCCGTTCCTGCTCGCGGTCGGCGTGGTGGTGGGTGTGGGCTTCAGTTCGCTGTGGCTGGAAACGCGCCGCTGGCGTCTTCGCTCGGCAGAATCGCCGCCGTCGCCGTAATCCCGTCCGTTTTGCGGCAGAATAGCGGCCATTGTTCGACCCACCCTGCTCGCCGCCAGAAAGGATGTGCCATGCGCCCGCTCTCCATGAACCTGTTATTCCCGCTGTTCGCCCTGCTCCTGCTCGCCGGTTGCGCCACCGCGCCCGGCACGCCCACGACCACCGCAGACACCGCCTTTACCGGCACGCTGGTGAGCAAAACCCCAGTCTCCGTGCCGCCAGAAACCGCTGCCGTCTTGGATTTGCGCGCGGCGAACACGCCCAATGATTTGATTACGGAAACGCGCCTGCCGCTTCACGGGCAAGCCCTACCGCTGCCGTTCAATCTGTTGGTTCCTGCCGGACAATTGCGCGCCGATCAGCCGTATTTGCTGCAAGCCGCGCTGATCGCGCCGGGGCACACCGTGCTCTGGGCATCTGAACCGATGACGGTCACGGCGGAAAAAACCGCACTGGGCGAAGTGCTGCTCAAACCGTTTACGGCGCTCGGTTTTCATTCCGTCATGCAATGCGGCACGCACACCATCACGGTGGGCTCGACCGCCGACGG
>DYMR01000035.1:0-6933 GCA_020721485.1 Halothiobacillus neapolitanus
GGTCGATTGTGGGCGTGGTGGTGGTGCTGAATGGCTATCTGCTGTTCACCACCTAACAGGCCATCTAGTAGGCCATCTAACAGGATGTTGAAAAAAGACTTCCCTGTCGTTTTTTCAACCCCATCGTTCCGGTACACGCCCGTAACGATGGGCGAAGATCAAGCACTTACGATGCTTGATCTTCGGGCAAGCCATCCTTGGCTTGCTTTAACAGGCTGTTGAAACCATTTTTCAACAGCCTGCTAATACTCATAGCCTGCTGTTCATGACCGGAATTCCCCGCGCCTGATCGGCATCCGCCCGATTTTGCGGTAGAATAACGGGCTTACTTTTCGCATTACCGGCATAACCTGTTGTATTCCATGAATCCATCCCAATTTGAATTCGATGACCTGATCCGTTGCGCCAAGGGCGAAATGTTCGGTGCGGGCAATGCCCAACTGCCCCTGCCACCGATGCTGATGTTCGATCGCATCGAAAGAATCGCCACCGATGGCGGCAAATTCGGCAAGGGCGAGATGATCGCCGAGCTGATCGTCAAGCCCGATTTATGGTTTTTTGGCTGCCATTTCGAAGGCGATCCGGTCATGCCGGGCTGCCTCGGGCTGGATGCCATGTGGCAACTGGTGGGGTTTTATCTTGGCTGGAGTGGCGGCAAAGGGCATGGCCGCGCGCTGGGTGTCGGCGATGTGAAATTTTCCGGACAAGTGCTGCCGAGCAACCAGAAAATCACTTATCAAATCGACATCAAACGAATCATCATGCGCAAACTGACCATGGGCATCGCCGATGCGCACATGTCGGTTGATGGCAAAATCATTTATGAAGCCAAAGACTTGCGCGTCGGGCTGTTCACCAACACTGATTCCTTGACGGAGTAATCGCTATGCGTCGCGTCGTCATCACCGGCATGGGCATTGTCTCTAGCCTGGGCAATAACACGCAGGAAGTTCTGGCGTCTTTGCGCGCAGGTCGTTCCGGCATCGAAACCAACCCCGAACAGGTCGAACGCGGTTTTCGTTCGCATGTTGCCGGCACACTCAAGCTCAACCCGGAAGAGCGGATCGACCGCAAGCTGTACCGCTTTATGGGCGCAGCGGCGGCGTACACCTATCTGTCGATGCAAGAAGCGATTGCCCATGCGGGCTTAACGCCGGAACAAGTGTCGCACCCGCGCGCCGGCCTGATTGTCGGTTCGGGCGGCTCCTCCTGCGAAAATATCGTCGAAACCGCCGACATCGTGCGGGAGAAGGGCGTGAAACGGGTCGGTCCGTACATGGTCACACGCACCATGGGCTCCACCACTTCTGCCTGCCTGGCCACGCCGTTCGGCATCAAGGGCGTGAATTTCTCGATCAGCTCCGCCTGCGCCACCTCCGCCCACTGCATCGGTTCGGGCGTCGAGCAAATCCAGTTCGGCAAACAGGACATCGTGTTTGCGGGCGGCGGCGAGGAACTGCACTGGTCGCAATCGGCCATGTTCGATGCGATGGGCGCGCTCTCGTCTAAATATAACGACACCCCGACCACCGCCTCACGCCCGTTTGACGCCACGCGCGATGGGTTTGTCATTTCCGGCGGCGGCGGCGTGGTGGTGCTTGAAGCCCTCGACCACGCGCTGGCGCGCGGCGCGAACATTCTGGCGGAAGTGGTCGGCTATGGTGCCACCTCGGATGGCTACGACATGGTGCAACCCTCCGGCGAAGGCGCGCTGCGCTGCATGCAGCAGGCGCTGGCCACCGTCAAAGGTCGCATCGACTATGTGAATACCCACGGCACCAGCACACCGGCAGGTGACATGCGTGAATTGGAATCGCTGGCAAAAATCTTCCCGGAAGATCAGCCCTACATTACTTCCACCAAATCGCTCTCCGGGCACTCGCTCGGCGCGGCGGGCGTGCACGAGGCCATTTACTCACTGCTGATGTTGCAACACGGCTTCATCGCGGCCTCGGCGAACATCACCGAGCTGGATCCGAAAGCGGCTGGCGTGAACATCCTGACGAAAACGCTGGAAAACACGCCCATCAACACCGCGCTGTCCAACAGCTTCGGCTTTGGCGGCACCAATGCCTCCTTGGTGCTCCAGCGCTATCAGGGCTGAAGCACCTCGTCCGCCAGTAACTGCCGGGTATAGTCCGCCTGCGGACGGGCGAACACCTCGGCGGTCTCTCCGCGTTCCACCACCTGCCCGGCACGCAACACCATCACCCGATGCGCCAACGCGCGCACCACCCGCAAATCGTGGGTAATCAACACAAAACTCACGCCCATCGTGGTTTGCAATTCCCGCAGTAATCCCAAAATTTGCGCCTGCACAGTGGCGTCCAGCGCGCTGGTTGGCTCATCGAGCACCAGAATTTTCGGACGCAAAATCAACGCCCGCGCAATCGCGATGCGCTGCCGCTGTCCGCCGGAAAATTCATGCGGATAGCGATCCAGCGCCACGCCGCCCAACCCGACGGCGGCCAAGATGTCGGCAATTCGCGCACGCCGATCATCGGCCGACAGCGCCGGCTCATGCACGGCCAAGCCCTCACCGATGATTTCCGCCAGCGTCATCCGAGGCGATAAAGCCGCAAACGGGTCTTGAAACACGATTTGAATTTCGCGCCGCAACGGGCGAAATGCCCGTTCGCTTAAGGCCGAAATCGGCTGCGTGCCGAGCAGAATCTGACCCTGCGCGGGAATCAGCCGCATCAGCGCCAGCGCCAGCGTGGTTTTGCCGGAACCGGATTCACCGATGACGCCCAAGGTTTGTCCTGCCGCCAAGCTCAAATCGACCGACTGCAAAATCTCGACCGCCGGCGCAGGGCGCCACCATCGCCCCCGCAAACGCGAAGGGTAGGCCACGCGCAGTGCCGCCGCCGTCAGCACGGCGGGCGCCGCCTGCGGCACCGGCGGAGGCGCCCCCACAAAACTGGCCGCCAGCAAGGCGCGGGTGTAGTCATGCTGCGGCTGATCGAACACTGCCTCGACCGCCCCCTGCTCGACGATGCGCCCCTGCTGCATCACCGCGACTTCGGTGGCAAAACGGCGCACCAAGGGCAGATCGTGGGTAATCAGCAGAATCGACAGCCCCAGCGCCTGCTGAAGCTCGCGCAACAGAGCCAAAATCTGCCGCCGAATTTGCGCATCGAGCGCGGTAGTCGGCTCATCGGCAATCAACAGTTTGGGGCGGCAGGCCAAGGCCATGGCGATCATCACCCGCTGCCGCTGCCCGCCGGAAAGTTGGTGCGGCAACGCCGACAACAGGTGCTCCGGCTGCGGCAACTGCACCTGCGCGAGCAGCGCCAATACCCGTTCGCGCACAGCGGCGCGCGGCAGCCCTTCATGTTGCTCAATCACCTCGCCGATTTGCGCGCCGATGGATTTCAGCGGGTTGAAGGCCGACATGGGTTCCTGAAAAACAAACCCAATCTCCTGCCCACGAATCGCCCGCAACGCGCGTTCCGGCAGCCGCAGCAGATCACGCCCGCCCCACCAAATCCGGCTTTCCGGCGAGACCGTCAACCCCTCGATCAACCGCAAAATCGTCAACGCCGTCACGGTTTTACCCGACCCCGATTCACCGACCAGCGCGAACCGCGCGCCCTGCGGCACAGCCAACGATACCGAGCGCAACACCGGCGCCCCCGCAACAAATGCCGCCGAGAGGTTTTCGATGGACAACACAGGGGTTGGCGAAATGCCCGAAGGCGAAGGATCAGCAGCCGTCGTCATACCCAATCGCACCGCAAAAAATGAGCCCCAGTGTACCCCGCTGCGCGGCACCGTGCGTGCCGCCGAATAATTGCCCCTGCGCACAAGTCGGCAATCGGGTACAGTCGCGCGATGAACGATGTACCCGAAACCCGCTCCGAAACCCTCTGGCCGATCACGGTCGTTGTCGCCGCCGATCTCGCCACCCCGCTGGCCGAAGAAATTCGCCAGCTCGTGCCCGCCAAAATCTCCGACCGCCCCTATGGCATCGAGCTGCTCGCCACCCCCGACGAAGCCTATCGCATCGTGTGCGACAGCCTGATCGCCGGCCATGTCTACCTGCGCTTGCTGCAAGGCGATGCCGCCACCGCCGACGCCCTCTACGCATTCGTGCAACGCATCGACTGGGCAGAGCACTTGAACGCCGACGGCTATTTCAGCGTCAGCGCGACCGGCGCGACCGAACACCTGCGGCACACCGGCTTTATCGCCACCAAGATCAAAGACGCCATCGTCGATCAATTCCGCAGCCGCACCGGCCAACGCCCCAGCATCGACACCGAACAGCCCGATCTGCGCCTGCATTGCCACCTCACTGCGCAAGGACAAGCCACCTTATCGCTCGAATTATCGAACGGCTCGCTGCACCGCCGAGGGTATCGGCAAGAAGGCGGGCTGGCGCCTCTGCGCGAAACCCTCGCGGCGGGCATCCTCTGGCGTGCGCGCTGGCCGAAATTTTGCGCCGAAGCGACCCCCGAAAACCCTCGCGCCCTGTTCGACCCCATGTGCGGTTCCGGCACCCTCGTCATCGAAGCCGCCCTCGCCGCCTTCGGCCAACCCCAGGCCATACGCGCCCGTCGCTTGGGTTCCCGAGGCTGGTTGCGCCACGATGCCGCCGCCCAGCAGCGGGTGCTCGACGCCCCACTGCCCGCCCGCGACAGCCAAGCCCTGCGCTTTGTTGGCCGCGATATTGACCCGGAACAAATTGCCGCCGCCCGCGCCAATGCCGAACGCGCCGGCCTCGCGGCACACATCGACTTCGCCGTCGCCGATGCTTGGGGTACCCCCTGCCCCGAGGGATTGAACACCGCCCCCAGCGGGCTGCTCATCAGCAACCTGCCGTATGGCGAACGCATCACCGTACAAAACCAACGCACCGATCAACCGAATTGGCGCGAACTCACCGAAGCCTGGCAAACCGGCATTCCCGGCTGGCACTGGGCGCTGCTGTTGCCCGAAGGCATGGGCAAACACTGGCCACTGCGGTTTGAACGGGCGTTTCCCTTGGATCAAAGCGGCATCGCCGTCGAACTGATTCGCGGCGAATTCAACGAAAAATCCCGCCGCACCGCACACGGCGCGCTGAGCCTTGCGGCGCGCTTGGCCGAAGACCCCGCCGGCGCCGCCTTAGATGCCAGCGCGTTTACCAATCGACTGCAAAAAAACCTCAAACACCTGCGTAAATACGCCAGCCGCGAAGGGCTGTGCTGCTATCGGCTCTACGATGCGGATTTGCCCGAATTTAATGCCGCCATTGACCTGTATCACGACGAAACCGGCGTGGCGTACATCGACCTGCAAGAATATCGCGCGCCCAACCACATGGACCCGCAACTCACCCGCGCGCGGCTGGCGGCCATGGTGCGCGCCACCCTCGCCGTCTTGGAACTGCCAGCCGAACAGTGCGTGCTGCGCCAACGGCAACGGCAAACCGGCAACAACCAATACCAACGGCTGACCGAAGAGCGCGTCGAAAAAGTCGTGCGCGAAGGCGGCGCCCGCCTGTGGATCAACCTCACCGATTACCTCGACACCGGACTGTTTCTCGACCACCGATTGGTGCGCGACCGCGTGGCCGAACTGGCGCGCGGCAAAAGCCTGCTCAACCTCTTTTGCTACACCGCCACCGCCTCGGTTCGCGCCGCGCACCAAGGTGCCGCCCGCAGTCTTTCAGTCGATTTATCCAACACCTATTTGGATTGGGCCGAGCGCAATTTCTTCCTCAACGGCATCGAATCCGGCGGTGCCCACCGCCTCCTGCGCGCCGATGTACTCGACTGGTTGGAACAACAAATGGAGTCGATTTACCAGCCGCAACGCTACGAAATCATATTTTGCGACCCGCCGAGTTTCTCCAATTCCAAGGCGATGCAGGACACCCTCGACATCCAACGCGACCACGAATTTCTGGTTCGCGCCTGCATGCACCTGCTCACCGACGAAGGAATTTTTATCTTTTCAAATAACCTAAAAGGCTTTACATTGTCGCCTGAATTGCAGGAAGAATTCCAAATCAATGACTTATCCAGAAGCACCTTGCCCACGGATTTCGCCCGCACGCCCAACCGGCGCAGCGTGTACGAAATCCGGCACCGCAAAGCCTGAGCGGAAACTACCGCGCTGGATGCCGCTCGGCGCCCTGATGCTCGCCGCGCTGACACTGGGTGGCTGCGCCAACTTCCCCACCCAACCGGATGCGACCGACAACGCCTCCAGCGCCCAAACCAGCCGTGACACCCGCGCCGCGAACACCGACGATGCCGCCACGCTCGATCATCTCTACGGCTTTGGCGACGGCCTGCTCAACAAGCGCCTACCCAGCAACCCGCTGGCCGCCATCAACGGAGAAAACGCCCCTCATTCCGCCGCCACCGAAGCCGTCTTCCAAGCGATGGCGCAACTGGGCGTGGCCTACCAACGCGGCGGGCGCGCGGCGGGCGTGGGCTTTGATTGCAGCGGGCTGACGAGTTACGCCTACAAACAGGCCGACATTACCCTCCCGCGCACGGCGAGCGAACAATACGCCTTCACCCGACGCATCGCGAAAACGCAACTGAAGCCGGGCGATTTACTGTTCTTCAAAATTCGCAGCCGCAAAATCGACCATGTGGGCATTTATGTGGGCGATAACCGCTTCATTCACGCCCCACGGGTCGGCCAGCACATCGAGTTCGCCGACATCGACGCCCCGTATTGGCGGCGGCACTATGTCGGCGCAGGCCGGGTGCCCGGCGCGGGTCAAATTGATTTGTCAGAGATTTCGCAGAAAACCGGGCGCTGAGGGTTTTTAAGGCCTTTTGGCTTCGAGTAGGCTGTTCACCTTTAGGCTTTTCAGCCCCACCTCGGGCTTTTCACCCCCACCTCTGGCCTTTCACCCCCACCCCAGCCCTCCCCCCTCAAGGGGGAGGGTGTAAAGCACCCAACGCTCAGCGGTCGCAGCCAACCGCATCC
>DYMR01000035.1:7033-12707 GCA_020721485.1 Halothiobacillus neapolitanus
CAGCGCTTATTTGCCGCCGCTAATCACCCAGCCCGTGATGCCGGCGAATCCGAGCAGAAAGCCCGCCGGCGCGAGCATCAGCAAATCCATGAAGATTGAATCGCTGCCGTTTTTCACCAGAAACATGGCGCTGAAGCCGCCGATCACGCCGATGATGACCATGATCGCACCCAGAATCATGATGCGTTTCGAGAACAACCCAAACCCTTTCGCGCCCTGCATTGGGCGTTCATAGCGATACGGGTTTTGGTGTCCCGGTTCAAATTCTTCCTCTGGTGGTTGTGACATACCCGCGTCCCTCCCCGGCTCGCCGAAAGCGCATAAACAATAAGTACAGCAAACCTTAGCACGAAGCCCCCGCCGCCTCTGATAGAATTTGCGACTTGTTCCGGTCGCAATCGGTTATAGGGAGGAATTGCGTCGTGCTCGAATTTTCCGTCAAAAGTGGTGCGCCTGAAAAACAACGCTCGTCCTGTCTGATCGTCGGGGTCTATGAAGCGCGCAAACTCTCTGAAGCCGCCGACATCATCGACAAGGCCAGCGGTGGACACTTAAGCGCCATCACCCGCCGGGGCGATATGGAAGGCGAACTGGGCGACACCCTGCTGATTCATGGCGTGCCCCACATTCAAGCCGAGCGCGTCTTGCTGGTGGGTCTGGGCAAGGAGCGCGATTTCGATCTGCCAGCGCTGCTCAAGGCCACCACCGCCGCCGTCAAGGCGCTGCATTATCGCGGCACCACCGAGTGCGTGAGCCATTTGACCGAGCTCGACATCAAAGGCGTGGAATTCGAGCAAGTGCTGCGCCAAAGCGCGCTGGCGATTGATGCGGCGATTTATCGCTTCGATCAGCTCAAATCCAACCCCGATCCGGCACCGCGTCGGCCCTTGCGCAAAGTCACCTTCATCACCCCGAGCCGCCGTGGCTTGCTGGATGCCGAAAACGCGGTGCGCGAAGCGATGGCGATCAGCACCGGCATTGCACTCACCAAAAATCTGGCCAACCTGCCGCCGAACCTGTGCACCCCGAGCATCCTCGCCGACCACGCGCGCAAATTGACCGAAACCCACCCGCATTTGGCGGTTGAAGTGCTCGATCAATCGCGCATGGAAACCTTGGGGATGCACGCCCTGCTCGCCGTGGCGCAAGGCAGCACCGAGCCGCCCAAGCTCATCGTCATGGAACACCTCGGCGGCGAGGCAGATGCCCCGCCGATCGTGTTGGTCGGCAAGGGCGTTACTTTCGATTCCGGCGGCATTTCGCTCAAGCCGGGGCTGGATATGGACCAAATGAAATACGACATGGCAGGCGCTGCCGCCGTGATCGGGCTGATTTCCATCGTGGCCGAATTGAAATTGCCGATTAATGTGATTGGCATCGTGCCGACCGTCGAGAATATGCCCTCCGGGGGCGCGCTCAAGCCGGGCGACATCATCAAGAGCATGTCCGGCCAGACCATCGAAGTGCTGAACACCGATGCCGAAGGCCGGCTGATTCTCTGCGATGCGCTGACCTACGCCAAACGCTTCAAACCGGAATTGGTGATCGACATGGCCACCCTGACCGGCGCTTGCGTGATCGCCTTGGGGCGCGTGCCGAGCGGCCTGTTCAGCAACACCCGATCCTTGGCGCAAGAGCTCAGCCGCGCGGGCGAAACCAGTGGCGACCGCGTTTGGGAACTGCCGCTGTGGGATGAATATCAGCCGCAACTCAAAAGTAATTTCGCCGACATGGCCAACATTGGTGGCCGCGAAGGCGGCGCGCTCACGGCGGCGGCGTTTCTCTCGCGCTTCACCAAAGACACCAAATGGGCGCATCTGGACATCGCGGGCACCGCCTGGGTCACGGGCGATCAAAAGGGCGCGACCGGCCGCCCCGTCGCCCTGCTCTCCGAGTTCTTAATCAAACGCGCGCGCGGCTGATCGGCGGTGGCGGGTGCCCGCGTCATTCGCCTCAGCGAAGAAACCGTCCCCGATTTGGCGCTCGGTTTTACCCTCAGCCGCAAGGCGATTCGGCGGGCCTATGTGCGGGTTCGGCGCGAGGATGGGCGCGTACTGGTCAGCGCGCCGCTACACCTGCCGCTGGCGCAAATTCACGCCTTTATTCGCCAGAATCAAGACTGGATCACCACCCAACAAACCCAACGCACGGCGCCGGTTGAGCCGGATTTTTCCCGCCTGTGGCTGTGGGGCGAACCCCTGATGCTGCGGTGGCAACACGCGGGAAAACGCGCCCGCGTTCAGCGCGACGGTAACACTCTGCACTGCGTTTTGCCCGAAGGAAAAACCGACGCCAGCGCGCGCCAGGCTCTGCTGGATCGGGTGCTGCACCACGCGCTGGCCACCGCCATCGAGGAGCGGCTACCCGGATGGTGCGCCCGCACCGGCCACCCGCTGCCCCGCATCAGCATTCGGCGCATGCGCAGCCGCTGGGGCAGTTGCCACATCACCCGCCAGCGCGTCTCCATCAGCCTCGCCCTCGCCCACTACCCGCCGGGCTGCTTGGACATGGTGCTGGTGCATGAGCTTACCCATTTCGACGAGCGCGGCCACAACGCCCACTTCTATCAAAAAATGGATGCGTATTTTCCGGATTGGCGACGCTGGGATGCCCTGTTGCGCCGCCCGCTCGACGAGTCAATCGGACTCGGGCGGCTCGGGCAATGACGCCAGCAAATCCTCTTTGAAGGCTTGCGCGGCGGGCGAGAGCAATTTGTCCTCGCGGTGAACCAAATACCAGTGACGAATGACCGGAAAGCCCTCGACCGACAGCACCGCCAGCCGATTCAGCGCCAACTCCATTTCCAGCGTTTGCAGCGACAAAATCCCCAAGCCCAAGCCCGCCTGCACCGCCATTTTGACGGCCGCGTTGGTATTCATCGACACGCTGCGCGCAATCCGCAGCCCTTGGGCGGCGAAAAACCGCTCCATCGCATCTTGCGTACCGGAACCCGGCTCGCGCACCAAAAAAGTCTCCCCCGCCAAATCCGCCAAGGGAATGTTTTGCCGCGCGCGCAAGGGATGGTTGACCGGCGCCACCACCACCAAAGGGTTTTCCATCAGCCGCGTGGCCGTCAAGCCGAGATCGGGCGGCACCTGCCCCATAATCGCCACATCAATACGGTTTTGGCTGAGCATCTCCAGCACTTCGGCGCGGTTGGACACCTCCAGCGCCAAATTCACCCGAGGGTAATGCTGCCGGAACCGCGCCAAAATCCCCGCCGCCACTGCCTTCGCGGTCGAAGTAATGCCGAGCTGAATCGTGCCGCCTTCGACCCCTTTCAGCCGATTGAGCGCCTGGCTCAAATCCTTTAACTGTGCGGCAATGTTTTGGCTGGCGTGTTGCATCACCCGCCCCGCGTCGGTCAGAAAGATTTTTTTGCCGATCTGTTCCGTGAGGGGCAGCTCGATCACGGCTTCGATTTGCCGCACCTGCATCGACACCGCCGGCTGGCTCAAATGCAGCTCCTCCGCCGCGCGCGAGTACGACGAATGCCGCGCCACCGCCTCAAACACCACGAATTGCCGCATGGTCAATCGCCGCATCACGACCTCACATAAGTTTTTGCTTATCGAAAAACTAAAAATTACTGAATTTCAATTATAGGCCAGCCCGCCTAAAGTGCGCTCCGTGTTGTGATGTTTTTGAATTTCGTGCCTCAAAACCAAGCTAGGAGACCGTCATGGATCAATCCGCCCGTTATGCCGATTTAAGCCTGAAAGAAGATGACCTGATTGCCGGTGGCAAACACATCCTCGTGGCCTACAAAATGAAGCCGAAAGTTGGCTTCGGCAGCTACCTGTCTTGCGCCGCCCACTTCGCGGCTGAATCTTCGACCGGTACCAATGTTGAAGTTTGCACCACCGACGAATTCACCAAAGGCGTAGACGCGCTGGTGTATTACATCGACGAAGCCACCGAAGACATGCGCATTGCCTACCCGATCGACCTGTTCGACCGCAATGTGACCGATGGCCGCATGATGATCGTGTCGGTATTGACCCTGATCATCGGCAACAACCAAGGCATGGGCGACATCGAACACGCCAAAATCCACGACATTTACTTCCCGGAACGCGCCATCCAACTGTTCGATGGTCCCTCGCGCGACATCAGCGACATGTGGCGCATCCTCGGTCGCCCGATCAAGGACGGCGGCTACATCGCCGGCACCATCATCAAGCCGAAACTCGGTCTGCGTCCGGAGCCGTTCGCGGCAGCGGCCTACCAGTTCTGGCTGGGTGGCGATTTCATCAAGAACGACGAGCCGCAAGGCAACCAAGTGTTCGCGCCGATGAAAAAAGTCATGCCGTTGGTGTATGACGCGATGAAACGCGCGCAAGATGAAACCGGTCAAGCCAAATTGTTCTCTGCGAACATCACCGCCGACGACCACTTCGAAATGTGCGCCCGTGCGGATTACATCCTCGAAACCTTTGGCCCGGATGCTGACAAAGTCGCATTTCTGGTCGATGGCTTCGTCGGCGGCCCCGGCATGATTACCACCGCGCGTCGTCAGTACCCCGCCCAATACCTGCACTACCACCGCGCCGGCCACGGCATGATTACCAGCCCCTCGGCCAAACGCGGCTACACCGCGTTCGTTCTGGGAAAAATCTCCCGTCTGCAAGGGGCGTCCGGCATCCATGTCGGCACCATGGGCTACGGCAAGATGGAAGGCGATGCGTCTGACAAGAACATCTGCTACATGCTCGAACGCGACGAGTGCCAAGGGCCGGTGTACTACCAAAAATGGTACGGCATGAAACCGACCACCTCGATCATCTCCGGCGGCATGAACGCCCTGCGTCTGCCCGGTTTCTTCGAAAACTTGGGTCACGGCAATGTAATCAACACCTCCGGCGGCGGTTCTTACGGCCACATCGACAGCCCGGCGGCTGGCGCGATTTCTCTGCGTCAAGCCTACGAGTGCTGGAAAGCCGGCGCCGACCCGATCGAATTCGCCAAACAACACAAAGAGTTTGCCCGCGCCTTCGAATCGTTCCCAGGCGATGCCGACAAGCTCTATCCGGGCTGGCGTGATAAACTCGGCGTCCACAAATAATCGACGCCGATTGACGCGCTGAGTCTGCGGATTGACGCCCCCGCCCGATCAGGGCGCGGGTAAGACTAAAAAATCAATCCGCAGCACGCCCCATGCCCCGGCTCACCGGGGTTTTTTCCACCATTCGGCTTGGCCATGCGCCGCCCGCGACCGCCGCTGACGCATCGCCAAGCCCCTCTACCCTTCGTCCGCTTGCCCGCTTAATAGGTACCTTCCCATGACCGACGCCGCCCAATACCGCATCGAACAGGAACCGTTTTACCAGCCGAAAAGCAACGAGGTCGCGCTGTACGAAGCCGCCTACCGCAACCGGCTGCCGGTGATGGTGAAAGGCCCGACCGGCTGCGGCAAATCGCGCTTCGTCGAACACATGGCCTGGAAACTCGGCAAACCGCTGATTACCGTGGCCTGCAACGAAGACATGACCGCCTCCGATCTGGTTGGGCGCTACCTGCTAGATGCCAACGGCACGCGCTGGCTCGATGGCCCGCTCACCACCGCCGCACGCATCGGCGCGATTTGCTACCTCGATGAAATCGTCGAAGCACGGCAGGACACCACCGTGGTCATCCACCCGCTGACCGACCACCGCCGCACCCTGCCGCTCGA
>DYMR01000036.1:0-5217 GCA_020721485.1 Halothiobacillus neapolitanus
TTGGACGGTGTTGCTGGCGACCGGCACCAACCATCTGCTGGCGATTTCCGGCTTGCATGTGGGGATGGTGGCGGGTTTTTTCGCCGGCATCGCGGCGTTTTTTTGGCGACGCACCCGCTGGTGCGCGCGTCACCCGACGCGGCAAGTCGCGGCCTGGGTGGCGGTGGCGGCGGCTTGGGGGTATGCCCTGCTGGCGGGAATGTCCGTTCCCACCGAACGCACCGCCTTGATGATGACCATCGTGCTCGCGGGGGTCTTGCTCGGCCGGCCTTGGCGGTTGCTCGATTTATGGCTGATTGCCGTGGTCGGCGTGCTGCTGTTACAACCGTTTGCCCCATTGAGTGCGGGGTTTTGGCTGTCGTTCGGCGCGGTGTTGATTCTGATTACCCTCGTGCCGCCCCGCCTGCACTGGCGCGGCATGGGCGCGGTGCTGCCGCTGCAAGTGTTGTTGACCTTGCTGCTGTTGCCGGTGGTGTGGGGCATGTTCGATCGCGTCGCATTTGCCTCCGTTCCCGCCAATCTGTTTGCGGTGCCGCTGATTACTTTTGTCCTCACCCCGTTGTCGTTGCTGATTATGTTGCTC
Source organism: Halothiobacillus neapolitanus (assembly GCA_020721485.1). Taxonomy (GTDB): domain Bacteria; phylum Pseudomonadota; class Gammaproteobacteria; order Halothiobacillales; family Halothiobacillaceae; genus Halothiobacillus; species Halothiobacillus neapolitanus_B. The sequence continues at coordinate 584 of DYMR01000036.1, forward strand.
TCGGCGGTTTGGCCCTGGGCGGCTGCGGGGTTGCTGGCGGTGATGGAGCCGCTGTCGGCGCTGTTGTTCACCGGGCTGTCACTGCTGATGGGCGCGCTGCCGGATAGCCAAGTGGTGGCGCCGTCGCTTGGGGCGCTGCTGTTGCTGATGATCGGGCTGTTATGGTTTTTGGCGCCGCGAGGCTGGCCGGCACGCCCCTTGGGATTGCTGCTCTGCCTGCCCGCGCTGTGGCCGACGGCGGGAGCCTTGGCACCGGGGACATTGGAATCGGGGTCGGTGTCGTTGTGGGTGTTTGATGTGGGGCAGGGTGCGGCGGCCTTGGTGCAAACCCGCCATCACGCGCTGCTGGTCGATACCGGTGCGGATTGGCGACGCACCCCCGAGCTGGCGGCGAGTGAACAGAATGCCGGCAGTCGGGTGGTGGTGCCGGCATTGCGCAGTCTGGGCGTGCAGCGGCTCGACCGCATCCTCATCAGCCACGCGGCGCGCGATCATGCGGGCGGGCTGGCGGCGGTGCTGACGGCGTTTCCGGGCACGCCCATTCAGAGCGGCCAGCCGTTGTCGGTGCTGACGGCGCAACCCTGTGTCGATGGCGCCCAGTGGTCGTGGGATGGGGTGATGTTCCAGACGCTACAGGCCGAGGCCGGTAACGCGGCGAATAACCGTTCCTGCGTGCTGCGCGTGGTCGGCGCGCGGGGCAGCGTGTTGCTGACCGGCGATATTGAAGCCCCGGCGGAGCGGGATTTATTGGCGCGGCATGCCTTGGCTTCATCGGTGCTGGTTGTGCCGCATCACGGCTCGAAAACCTCCTCTAGGCCAGAATTTTTGGCGGCGGTATCGCCCGCCGTCGCCGTGGCGAGTGTCGGCGCGTTCAATGCGTTTGGACATCCCGCGCCGCCCGTGCGCGCTCGGTATGCGGCGCGGGCGGTGGATTGGTATCAAACCGATCTCAGCGGAGCGGTGCACTGGCAGGATGGCGTGGTTTCTACGGCGCGGCAGAGCGCTTGGCCGTTTGTGTGGCGCCGCTGAAGGGGCAATAAAAAAGCGCCCGGTGGGGCGCTGTCCTCGGGTAAAAACTTCTATGAATGCCTATTGAGCGGGAATTAAACGCCGTTTGAACAAGCCCATGAACCCTTCATTCAGCGGGGTTTCGAACACGGACTTGCTCTCCGCTTTGCCCGCCGTGAAGGTGAGTTGGTTCACATGGCCGCGATGATTTTTCGCATCCACGGCGAGTGCGTAGACATTGTGTTTTTTGTCGAGATATTGGCGAATGCTTTCATCTTCGCTGGCGGCTTGCTCGACCCATTTTTTCGCCGCCACGGTCAGGTGCAGAAAAATAATGCCGGGGTAGTTGGCTTCGGCCAAGACTTCGAGGGTGGCTTTGACGGCTTCGGCGTTGTCCGCATCGGAAATTTGCCCGCCGAACAACAGCGCAACGGCGTCTTTATCCAGCAGCCCGGCACTGGCTTTGCTGATGTCTGTGGTGGGGGTGTAGGCCACCACATCCAGGCGCGGCGCGGCAGATTTTTCGCCGTGCTTGAGCCCTTCGGGTTTGTTGTGGCCGACAAATTCACCGGCCAGCGCGCCCGCCAGCGAAACGCAGATCGTGCTGTTGTTGACCACCACGCCGAGCGTTTTGGCTTTCAGCACTTGCGTGAGCACATGGCCTTCCAACTGGCCGGCGTAGGCGCGGACGATAAATTGCTGACCCAAGGTCAGCGGTTTGGCCTCGGGCGCGTCGGCGGGCGCCGGTTGGGCGAGGGCGGTGCCTTGGGTCAGCGCCAAGCTGGCCAAACTCAGGCTGAGGACGAGTGCGGTTTTTTTGAACATCAGAGTCACCTTGCATTAGCGGTTGAAATCCCAGATAAGTTATGTTGATCCATGCGGAATATGCAAGGGAATTACTGGGTTTTTCGACTGCGTTGGTGAATTGAATGATGTGGATATAAAAACAACTGATTATCGGTATCGGTGAGAATAAATCTCAACAATTCAATAGCTTGTGTTTTTTCTGGGGTTCGGCCTGATTCCGGGTGAACCGCGTGCCTGTGCGGGCGGGCTAAAAATCCACGGGATAGAGGGTCGAGAGACTGTCGTCGGTTAGGCAGTCGCGGCAGGCCGCATCGGCGAGCAGCGCCCCTTCCCGCAGCAGCAAACAGCGATCGGCAATGCGGCGGGCGTGGTCGGGGTGGTGGGTGGAGAAAATGAGGGTACGCCCTTGATCGCCCAAGCGGTGAATCAGCGCCAGCAACCGGTGTTGATGCCCCCAATCGAGATGATTGGTGGGCTCGTCGAGCACGATGACGGGGGTGTGCTGGGCAAGCGCCCGGGCGAGCAGTACCAGTTGTTGTTGCCCGCCGGATAGTTCGTTCATGCGTCGTCGCGCGAGCTTTTCTTGCCCTAATTCGGCGAGGGCGGCGCGGGCGCGGGCGATCCGCTCCTCCGGCAGTGGGCGAATCAGGCCGGCATCGCTGCCCATGGCGACGATGTCTTCGGCAAAAAAACCAAAGCCGGTGCGGTGTTGCTGCGGCACATACGCGGCGAAGCGGGCGCGTTCGGCCAGTGGGTAGCTGGCGAGCGGTCGGTCTTGCCAGCGCACTTCGCCCGTCAGCGGTGCGCGCAAACCCAGCAGCACTTTGAGCAGGGTGGTTTTGCCGGAACCGTTGCCGCCCAAGAGCGCGAGGCGGCTGCCGGCGGGAATGATGAGATCCAAGGGGCCGAAGACGGGCTGGCTCCGATAGCCGCCGCTGACGCCTCGGAGTTCAATCAGCGCCATCCGGCGGCTCCTGCTTTATGTTTCAGCGCCATCCGGCGGCTCCTGCTTTATGTTTCAGCGCCATCCGGCGGCTCCGAGTCTCGCCAGCAGCAGGGCGAAAATAGGCAAGCCAATCAAGGCGGTGAGAATGCCGATGGGGATTTCCACCGTGGTAAAGCTGCGGGCGAGTAAGTCCACCAGCAGCAGGTAGCCCGCGCCAAGCAGGGCGGAGAAGGGCAGTACACGGCGGTGATCGGCGCCGGTCATCAGCCGAGCCAGGTGCGGCACGATCAAGCCGACCCACGCGATCATGCCGGCAAGCATGACGGTGATGGAGGCCAGGAGGGTGGTCAGCAAGATGATTTTCAGCCGGGTGCGCGCCACGCTCACGCCCAGGCTTTTGGCTTCTTCATCGCCTTGGGTGAGCACATTCAGCCGCCCGCCCTCGCGCAGCAACAGCAGCATGGCGGTCAGCAGCAGCGGTGCCGCCCACGCGAGGTTGTGCCAGGAAATCTGGCTGAGTGACCCCATGAGCCAGTACACGATGGCGGGCAGTTTGTCGTAGGGATCGGCGGTGTATTTCACGATCGACAGCAGGGCGCTGAAGAGCGCGCCGGTAATCATGCCGGACAGCACCAGCACGATCAGCGCGCCTTCGCCGCCCACCCGCCATGCCAGTGCGACCGCCATGCCGACGGCGAGCAGGCCGAAGCCCAGCGACAACAATTGCACCATCCAGAATTGTTCTGACCACAGCAGCCCCAAAGCGGCGCCAAAGCCCGCGCCCGCGAGCACGCCGAGCACTTCTGGGCTGACCAGCGGGTTGATGAACATGCCTTGATACGCCGCGCCACTCATGGCCAAGGCCGCCCCGATCAAGAGCGCGCCGAGTACATGCGGCAGGCGGATTTCCCACAAAATGGTGTGGGCGAATCCGCCGCCGGCATCCGGCCCTTGGAGCAGGGTGTGGACGATGGCGGAAAGCGACAGCGGGAAGGGGCCGAGCGCCAAACCCAGCAGCGAGAGGAGCGTCAGCGCCACCGCCAGCGCACCGAGTTGCAGGCGGACCGTCATGCGGATTCGGTCTGCCAGTGTTGGCTGAGTTCCCCGAGCGCGGCCAGCCATTCGGCCTGTTCGATGGGGTCGTCGGTCATGAGGTTGAGGGCGAGATCGGTCACGCCGAGCGCGGCCAATTGCTGCAACGCTTCGCGCTGGGCGGATTCATCGCCCAGCAGCACAAAATCGGCCACCGAATCGGCGGTGACGCGATCAATCGGGCGTTGGCCGGGGGCGGTGCCCTGCGGATTGGGTTTGCGCTGGCGCACGGCTTCAATGTGAGTAAAGGCTTTGGCGCGCGCCGTGGCGGTGTTTTTTCCGGGACAAAAGCCTCGGCTGACCATCAACTCGGGCGCGATGGGGTTGTGGCGGCGGTATTCGGCCAGCAGCTCGTTGAGGGGCGCCGTCGGCCAGAATTGACCAACCATCAAACCGAACCCGTGGGCGGCGGCGCGCGCCATGCGGGAGATTTGCCGGGTGGCGAGATAAACCGGCAGATCGGCGCGCGGTGGCGGTGTGGGGGCGAGCCTTTTCAATGCGCCTTCTGCGCCGGTGGGCAGCGCATGTCCTTCCAGCCAAGCGGCCAGCGCGTCGATCGGTTCGGCCAAAGAGTCTATGAAGGGCGCGCGGTCAGAGTGGTTTGTGGCCTGCGGCGCGGCAGAAAATTTGCCCCGCGCCACTCCAAGCCGCAGGCGACGGGGCGCCAACACGGCGAGGCTGCTGGCGATTTCCGCAATTTCCAAGGCGCTGCGTTGGCCGAAGGTCAGCGCCGCCGTGCCAAATTCGATGCGGCGGGTTTTGGCTGCCGCGTAGGCGATCA
>DYMR01000036.1:5317-8406 GCA_020721485.1 Halothiobacillus neapolitanus
AGCGCCGCCGTGCCAAATTCGATGCGGCGGGTTTTGGCTGCCGCGTAGGCGATCAGCAATTCCGGTCGCGGCGTGGGGCTGTGGGCTTGGTAGTGTTGCTCGGTCAGCCAGACGGTGGCCAGCCCCGCCCGTTCGCTGGCGCAAATCGTATCGAGCAGGGTGTCGATCTGGCGGGCTTGGTCGTGGCCATCGCCGGTGTCGGCATGCAGTATGAGTCCGATGCGCATTCGGTTATCCGTCGTTTATCCGTTTGAAGCGAGTTTACGCCGGGGCATTCTGCGGGTTCAGCAATTGCTCAGTGGCCTCTGCGCTCAGGGCAGTGTTGAACAATTCGCGGAAAAATCGCTGGGTGAGTTCGGTTAAATCGAAGCGATGATGCCCCGGATACAGCCGATCGTACAACCAAAATACCGCGATCAGCCGCAGGATGGAGGGCGGTCGGTCGAGCCAGCGGAAGGGAACTTGCGGCGCGAGCAAGATTTGATGATCCTGCACCGCGCGCAACGCCTGCCAACGCGATTCTTGATGGAAAGCCGCATAGGCGCCGCGTTCTTGGGTGATGATCCAATCGGGGTTGGCGGCGAGCAGGGTTTCTGCCGAAATTCGCACCATGCCGAAGCCGCTGCGTTCGCCGCCGGGGCAGGTGACGGGATTGCGCGCGCCCAAGCGTTGCGGCACTTCATTGTGCAGCGAGCCGGGGCATTCGCTGGCCAGCCCGTCGTGTTGTTCGGCGTAGTAAATCACCGGGGTGGGGTGCGGTTGCGGCAGGGCGGCGAATTCGGCCAACAGCGTGCGGCAAAACTCGGCTTTGGGGGCAAATTGCGCGCTGCGCCCCAGCCACTGCCCCAGTTGCTCGATGGCGGTGGGGTAGTCGTCCATGCGGTTGAGCGTGAGGACTTCACTGGGGATGCCCAGCCGTGCCAACGCCTGTTTGCTTTCGTTGATGGTGACCGAAGTGGCGCCGGACACCACCGCCAATTGCGGCCGCGTGGCAAGCAACGCCTCGCTGTTCGGCGTTTTCCCCTGACCGAAATAGCCCCCCACGACCGGTTTGGCGAGTACCTCCGGCGTGAAGAATCCCTTGGCCTGTTTCGGTGGCGGGAAATTCCAGCCGACCAACACATCCGGCGCCAACGCGGCAATCAAATAGGCGACCACGGGGTTCGCGCCATACACCCGCGTGGGTGCCGAGGCGGCGGCCGCTTCATTCAGCCACGGCCACAGCGGCAGGCTGGCGAGCGCTGCCAGCGCTCGACGACGACCGAGCATCTGCTCGGCGGACATCAGAACTTCGCCTCGATGTTGCCGTAGAAGGTGCGGCCAGGGTTCGGGAAGCCTGCCGTGACTTGGTAGTTGCGGTCGGTCAGGTTCTCGATGCCTGCGCGCAGCGTCCAATGTTGGCTGAAGTCGTAGCGGGCGCGCAGGGCGACGGTCGCGTAACCTGCCGTCGGCTGCAAACCATCCGTGGTGGTTTGCCGCGCGGAGTTGGCGCGCACTTCGGCATCAAACACCCAGCGGTTGAACGGGAACCAGCTCAGATCGACAAACCCGCTGTGGCGCGGCGTGCCGGTAGCCACCAGACCCGGCGTGCCGAGGGTGCGCGCCAGATAGGTGTAATTGGCCGACAGCGCGGTGGTGTTGCCCAGCGGCGTGCGCAAACCGAGTTCCAAGCCGCTGTTTTTGGCATTGCCGACATTCTGGTTTTGGCCGAGCGAGGGGCTGAGCGCCACCATTTCAATCGCATCTTGAATGCGGCTGGTGAACAGCGTGGCCGAATAATCGGTGCTGCCAAACAGATGCCCTTTGCTGCCGACTTCCAGCGTGGTGGCGGTTTCCGGCCCCAAGTTCGGGTTCGGAATCGAGGCGCCAAGGCGGTAGGAGAAAATGTCTTTGATGGTCGGGAAATGCGTTTTGTGCGCGAAACCGATGTGCAGCGTTTGGCCGTCAATCTCATGCGTGAGCACGGCTTGCAGGTTATTCGCCGTGCGTGCGCCGGCGACGCTCATGGCCTGCACGCTGGTCTGCGGTTTGTTGGCGTATTCCTGCGCTTGAGTCACTTCAAACTGATCCCAGCGATAGCCCAGAGTGAGGTGGGTTTTCGGGTTCAGCGTGATGCGGTCTTGTGCGCCCAAACTGTTGATGTGGCTTTCAAATTGCAGCCAGGCCGAGTCGTATTTCTGCGCATCGGTCGCCAAATTGCGTTCGCGGTGGACATCGTTTTTGCGTTGCGCCATGACGGTGACATCGTGCGCGCCGAAGGTTTTTTGATATTCCAGCCCGCCGCCGACCGTGTGGTCGTCGTATTGCGAGCTGAAGGCGTATTTCTTGTACTGGGTGCTGTAACTGGCGTCGTCGTAGCTATCCAGCACATTCTGGAATTTGTCGTAATACAAACGGGTTTTCAGCATGCCGCCGCCGAGCGCGGTTTTGCCCAAATAGTAAAAGCCGTCTTTGCTCCACTCGGGCCATTGCCAGTAGCGGGTGGTGCTGACGGTGCCGACATACGGCGGCGAGCCTTTGTCGCCGCGCGTGCCGTAATACGACAGGCTGTATTCATCGGTCGCGTTCGGGGTGAGCCCCACGCGCACATTGGTGTTGGTGACGGAATTGTAGGCATTCAAGCGTTCGCCCGCCGGCTGCACGCTGTTGCCGGTGTAGGCGCTCGACAGCGGAAAACCGCCGGCAGAGCTGTGTTGCACGCCGCCTTGAATGTAGAACAAGTCATTGGGGCGGCTGGAAAGCTGCGCGCCGAGGTTGCGGCTGTACACCCCATCTCGACCGGCGCTGCCGCCCAGATCGACACGGCCAGACAGCGGTTTGTCCGGCCTTTTGGTGACGAGGTTGATGCTGCCGCCCATGTTGTTCGGGCCGTACATCAGCGAACTCAAACCCTTGGTGACCACCACTTGGGATAAATCGCCGGTGAGAAAGCGCGACAGATCGATGTTGCCGTCGTAGGGCACATAAATCGGGATGCCGTCGATATTGAGCGTGGTTTGTGTGGAGTCGAAGCCCCGAATGTACACCTGTGCCTCGTTGCGCTGGCCGCCGGTCGAGAGCGTTACGCCCGGCACATCCGATAGGGCTTC
>DYMR01000036.1:8506-12704 GCA_020721485.1 Halothiobacillus neapolitanus
ATTCGATATGTTTTTAAGTATATTTTGAAGTGCTGTGTGCGGCAAGACACCACGAGATCAACACGGCTTTCCAGACACGGCCTTGTCATATAGCAGAGCTAACCTCGTGCCCGAATTTGCGCAGGGTGGCGCCGCATTGAGTAGGGAAATTCTCAAACGCAAACGGAGCCAACCATGTCCACCACCTTGCGCGATTTGCTCGACGCCGTGCCGCCGTTATCGGCCGATTTATCGCTCAATGCCGTGACCGACCGCTTCCAAACCGGCGGTTTTGATCGGGTGTTGTCGCTGGCGATTGTCGATGACGACCGCCGCCCCATCGGCCTCATCAGCCGCCATGCGCTGATGGAATTGCTGCTGAATAAATACTCGCGGGATTTGTACGGCAAGCGCGCCATTCGGTATTTCATGAATGCCGAACCGGTGATTGTGTCGCTGGCCGATAGCACTTCGGCGGTGGTTTCGACCGTCACCAGCCAACTGCGCACGCCCGTGGTTGAGGATTTTATCGTCACCGAGGCAGACGGGCGCTATGCCGGTTTGGGCTATGTGGCCGATGTGCTCAAGCTGGTTGAGCAACGCCTCGGTCAGCGCAATGCCGCGCTCGCGCAGGCCAACCAAGAAATCAAAGCCTCGCAAGCGCATTTGGTGCAGTCCGAAAAAATGGCGGCGCTGGGGCAAATGGTGGCGGGCGTGGCGCATGAGATCAACACGCCCTTAGGCTATGTCGGCAACAATGTGCAGATGGCCGAGGAGTTGATCGGCAGCGTGCAAACCTTGGTCGAACAATACGATGCGCTGTTTGCCGAGTTGATGAATCCGCAGGCCGAATCTGCCGGCATTGAAGCGCGGATTGGCGCGCTGGCGGCGCTGCGCGAAACATTCGATGCGGCGGCGGAACTGCGGGATTTAACCGAGCTGTTTGGCGATACCCGCTTCGGCCTCAAGCAAATCGGCGAAATTGTCCAAAGCCTGAAAAACTTTGCGCGGGTGGATCGCGCCAGCACCGATCGGGTCAACCTGATCGACAACATCGAAACCGCGCTGACCGTAGGGCATCACCAGCTCAAGCACCGCGTCACCGTTGAAAAACGCTTCGAGGCCGTGCCACCGGTGCCCTGCGCGCCATCGCAGATCAACCAAGTGCTGCTCAACCTGTTTACCAACGCCGCGCAGGCGATCACGCACGACCACGGCAAATTGCTGATTCGCACCTATGTGCGCGGCGAGTTTGCCTGCATCAGCGTCGAAGACAACGGCAGCGGCATCGCGCCGGAGCATGTCGCCCGCATTTTCGAACCGTTTTACACCACCAAAAAAGTGGGCGAAGGCACCGGGCTGGGGCTGTCGATCAGCTACCGCATCATCAAAGAACATGGCGGCGATATTCGTTTGGCGACCAAGCCCGGCGTCGGCACGCGCTTTGAAATCAGCCTGCCGATTGCCGGTGCCCCGACCCCCGCACCGGCGGTCACGCCGACCGAAACCGCTGTTTAAGGAACCCATTCATGAACGCACCTGTGAATTCCCTGATGAACCCGCAAGTCAAACCCGTGCTGCTACTGGTGGATGACGAAGCGCGCATTACCCGCTCGTTGAAAATGCTGTTTCGCAGCGAATTTGAAGTCATTACCACCGAAAACGGCCACGAAGCCATCGAAATCGCGCGCACGCAGCGGGTGGATGTGGTGATTTCCGATCAACGAATGCCGATTCTGCCGGGCGTGGAGGTGTTGCGAGGGATTCGGGAAATCTCTCCGAACACCATGCGGCTGCTGCTGACCGGCTACGCGGATTTGGCGGCGGTGATCGGCTCGGTCAACGAAGGGGAAATCTTCCGATTTCTGCAAAAGCCCTGGGATGTGGAGCAAATCCGTGCCGATGTGCGGGCGGCGGCGCAGGTTGCGGAATTGTCCTTCACGGCGGCTGGCCGGCGCGAACGGGGTGAGGTGCTGAACGAAGCGACGGCGGTATGCCCCGGCATTTTGCTGCTCGATCAAGACCCGCTGGCGCACGAACTGGTCAAGCGGGCGACGCCGCCCAACAACCCGCTGTTTTGGGCGCGCAATTTGGACGAAGCCACCGAACTGCTGGCGCAAAACCGCATTGGCGTGCTGGTCACCGATGTGCAGGACGGCTATTCCAGCCATGTCGGCGCCATTAAAGCGCTCAAGCAAACCCACCCGCAGTTGGTCACCATCGTGCTCACGCAACTGCGCGATTACGAATTGCTGGTCGAGCTCATCAATCAGGGGCAGGTATTTCGGTTTCACCCCAAGCCGGGGCATGTCGGCACCTTCGTCAAAAACATGCAATCGGCGCTGGATTACCACCAAGTGCTGCAAACCCAGCCGGAATTGCGTCAGCGGCACCAACTCGCCAAATCGGTCAAACCGGTGTTGGCGGGGCTATCGGATCGAGTCATGGGGTATTTTCGTCGGTTTGGGTTGTCTTCAACCTGATCTAACAGGCTGTTGAAAAATGGTTTCAACAGCCCATCGTTACGGGCGTGTACCGGAACGATGGGGTTGAAAAAAAGACAGGGAAGTCTTTTTTCAACATCCTGCTAAGACCGGATTGGGGCAATAAAAAACCCGCCGAAGCGGGTTTTTTATGAGGTGGAAAGAAATTACTTGGTGATAATGTCGTTCGACATCGGCGCCAAAATTTTAATCAAATGATTTTGCGCGGGCACCGACACATTGTGGTTGGTCATCGCGGTAATCAAATCTTCGGTCAGGGCATTAAATGCCGCTTGCGTGACGCCCATGTTTTGATGCATCGGTTTCATGGCGGGGCCGGTGTATTTGCAGGGGCCGCCCAAGGCTTCGCAAACTTGATTCGTCAAGGCTTCTTTCAATTGCGGGATATTGGCGTGCGCAAAATAGCTGTTGATTCGGTTATCGGCAGCAACCACGCCAACAAAGTCATTGATAATGCTGGCGATGCCGGCCTTCTGGCCAAAATCTTCGTAATAACCGGCTTGGGCCGAGGCGGAGAACCCGGCGGCGGCCAACAAAGAAACAAGCACGATCGGCTTCAAACGGTTTTTGATTGATTTCATGATGCGATCCTTTGATTAACTAATTAGAAACTGACGGTGGCGTTGGCGTACAGGCCATTTTGATTGGTGTACGGGCCGACATTGCCGAGTTTGGCGAAGGCCAAAGCCAGCGAGACATTTTTATTCGGGAAATAGGCCACGAATACATCTTGCCAACTGGATTGTTTTAATCCGGCGTCACTCAAGTTATTGGTAATGCCCTTGTATTCATACCCAATCGCCACATCGGGGCGCAGCAGTACGGCGGTCGAAAACTCCGGTTTGACATGATAGGAATCGTGATTCACCCCGCCGAAGCCCAGTAAGCCGGTTTCGTTGGCTTTGGTGTAGCGCAAGTTGCCGTTAATCAGCCAGTTATAGCCAAAAAATCCGCCAATCAGCACCTTGGTGGCGGAGAGGTACACATCGGTGCCGTGGTCTTTTACCCCGGCGCCCAAGCTTTGCAACGCCGGAACCAGCGCGTTGCTGTCGGTGTCGGCTTTTTTGTATTCCACGCCCAAGGCGACCTGCGGGATGAAGTTGTTGCTGTTGTACACCGCATCGCCAAACAGCCGGACTTTGGCACCAAAGACATGCTGGCCGATTTTCACGCCATCCAACGGCAGCGCGACGGTGCCGTTTTTGTTGAATACATTGCTGCCGAGCGTGCCGGTTTGGTAGGCATACGACAGTTCCAGGCGGTTATAAATGCCGACGGAAACGCCCAGTTGATTCACGCTGAAATCGGGCAGGGTGACATTGGTGAAGGATGCGGTCGGGTTGATCTGTTCGTTGGTGCCGTAGCCGGCGATCACCGCCCAGGGGTTGATGCCGCCGCCGGCTGCGCCATCGAGGGATTGAATGCCGCCGGTGGCCAAAAACCGCCCTTGGCCGAGCACGCTGTCCGCTTGCGCCAGGGAGGTGCTTGCGAGTCCGAGTCCGAGCGCGATGGCGACCCAAGTGGCGGTTTTTTTGAAGGTTCCTTTTTGCCCCGGTTCATGCTTAACTGATTGAATGGTTTGCATTATTTTTCCTCTTGGTTCAGTTTTGCGCTGAAGTGCGCAATCCGTGTACGCCGAGGAATACCCTTAGGGTGCAAAATCTTATGCCGATAAAACCATTGAGAAATCGTGGAAAGACGGGCGTGGAAAGATG
>DYMR01000037.1:0-2113 GCA_020721485.1 Halothiobacillus neapolitanus
TCAGCCGGAGGCAACTCCGGCTTTTTTTTGAGCGTTTTTTATGAATTGGCGCGGTGAACGCGCGGATTTCGGAAAATCTCCTGCCGTGCAGCGGTGCGGGGATTTTCCCGATTCCGAATAATTTTCCACAACGAGGTGCCCCATGACTGATCCCGCGACCCCCAAATATCGCCGTGTTCTGCTCAAACTCAGTGGTGAAGCCCTGATGGGCACGGGGGATTTCGGCATAGATCCGTCGGTGATTCATCGCTTGGCGGAGGAAATTCTCGCCTTGCGCGCGATGGGGGTCGAGGTGGCGATTGTCGTGGGCGGCGGCAACATTTTCCGAGGGGAAGGGTTGGCGCGTGCCGGCATGGATCGGGTAACGGGCGATCAAATGGGCATGCTGGCCACGGTGATGAACGGCTTGGCGATGCAAGATGTGCTGGAACAGCATGACTTATCGGTTCGGGTGATGTCGGCGCTGGCGATCCCGCAGGTCTGCGAATCGTTTGTCCGCCGTCGGGCGATGCGCCATCTGGAAAAGGGGCGGATCGTGATTTTGGTGGGCGGCACGGGCAACCCGTTTTTTACCACCGATTCAGGTGCGAGCTTGCGCGCGATCGAGATTGGCGCCGACATCATGATTAAAGCCACCCAAGTGGATGGCGTGTACGACGCGGATCCGAAACTCAATCCCACGGCACGGCGCTTCACCCATTTGACTTATAATCACGCGCTTGACCACCGCTTGGCGGTGATGGATGCCACAGCGATTGTGCTGTGCCGCGATCAAAATATGCCGATGATGGTGATTGATCTGCATGCCCCAGGAAATTTGGTGCGCGCCATTGCCGGTGAGCCGGTGGGGACGACAGTGACTGCACAGGAGCGGGAATAATGATCAACGACATTAAAAAAGACTGCGATGTGCGTATGCACAAAAGCATTGATTCGCTGAAGCATGAGCTCAGTAAAATCCGCACCGGTCGGGCGCATGTGAGCATTCTCGACCACATTTCGGTGGATTATTACGGCAGTCCGGTGCCGTTGTCGCAAGTCGCCAAGTTGTCGGTGGAAGATGCGCGCATGCTTTCCGTCACCCCATGGGAAAAAGACATGGTGGGCAAGATCGAAAAAGCGATCATGACTTCGGATCTGGGGCTGAACCCGGCCACCTCCGGTTTGATGATTCGGGTGCCGATGCCGGCGTTGACCGAAGAACGCCGACGGGAACTGGGCAAAATCGTGCGCACCGAAGGCGAAAACGCCAAGGTGGCGGTGCGGAACATTCGCCGCGATGCCAACACCGATCTGAAAAACTTGTTGAAAGACAAAACGATTTCAGAAGATGAAGAGCGCAAAGGCCAAGATTTGGTGCAAAAACTCACCGATGGCTGCGTCGCGGAAATCGACAAAATCGTCGCAGACAAAGAAAAAGAACTGCTCGAAGTGTGAGCCGAGCGGTGGCTGAGCCTCAAGATTCTGCGGCTGCGGTTGCCGCGCCCGTGCCCGCCCATGTGGCCGTGGTCATGGATGGCAATGGCCGCTGGGCGAAGCAGCGGCACTTGCCCCGCACCTTCGGTCATCAGCGCGGGCGGCGGGCGGTTCGGCGGCTGATCGAGGCCGCGCATCAGTTGGGCGTGCCCTACCTCACCATTTTTGCGTTTTCCTCCGAAAACTGGACCCGCCCGCCGGCTGAAGTCGATGCGTTGATGGGGCTTTTCCTCAAGGCCCTGCAACGAGACATTGACGAAATGCACCGCAATGGCGTGCGGCTGCGGTTTATCGGCGATTGCCATCGTTTTTCACCCGCGCTATACGCGCTGATGCAGCAGGCGGAAGCCCGCACGGCACACAATGATCGCCTGTTTTTGCAAGTGGCCGTCAGTTACGGTGGCCAGTGGGATATTCTCCAAGCCGTTCGAGCGCTGCTGACTTCGGGCGAATCGGTGTCGTTGGACGACAGCGCCTTGCGCGCGCAATTTGAATCGCATTTGGCGACCGTCGATTGCCCGCCGGTGGATTTATTTATCCGTACCGGCGGCGAACAGCGCATCAGTAATTTTTTGCTCTGGCAAATCGCCTATGCCGAGCTGTATTTCACCGATTGCCTTTGGCCAGATTTCGATCG
>DYMR01000037.1:2213-12401 GCA_020721485.1 Halothiobacillus neapolitanus
CCCCGTGCCACCTTCTGCGCCGCCCCGTGCGGGCGGTACCCGAGTGCGCGTGCAAACCGCCTTGGTGTTGGGCGTGATCGGCTTGCTGGTGTTGTTCGTGCTGCCCGCGTGGGCGTTCACCGGTTTTATGCTGCTTTTGCTGCTGGCGATGGGCGATGAGTGGTTCCGCCTGTGTTTCGCTGGCCTTGGGGCGCGGTTGCTGGCGGGGGCGTTGTTGGCGGCATTGTTGATTGGGCTGTGGTTTTTGCCGCCGACGGTTTTGCCGGGGTTGCTGGCCGTCGGTGTGCTGGTTTGGTTGGGTTTGATTGCGGATTTGTGGCGACATCGGACGCGGACGCCGCAGCCCCGCACCGCCGGAGTGCGCGCGGTGTTGGGTCTGGTGGTGTTGCCGATTTTCGGCGCGGCGGTGTTGGCGATCGATCACCAACCGCAGGGCGCGTGGTTGTTGTTGTTCGGCATTTTGTTGGTGGCGATGGCTGATTCGCTGGCGTATTTCGCGGGTCGAGCCTTTGGGCGTCACAAACTTGCGCCGGCCTTGAGTCCGGCAAAAACCTTGGAAGGCTTGGCCGGTGGGTTGATCGGGGTGGCGGTATTGGCCGCGATTGGTGCGGTGCTGCCCTTGTTCGCGGGTGTGCCGTCGTGGCAGTTGGCGGTGGCGAGCATTGCCGTTGGCGTGTTTTCCGTGGCGGGCGATTTGGAAGAATCCCGCCTGAAACGCGAAGCGGGGGTAAAGGACAGTGGTCGGCTGTTGCCCGGCCACGGCGGCCTGCTGGATCGTCTGGATGGTCAGTTGGCGGCGATGCCCGTGTGGGCGCTGGCGTTGATGAGTGTGGCGTTATGGACGCATTCTTGAACGCAGCGCCGCAGGGCGTGGCGATTTTTGGCGCGACGGGCAGCATCGGTCAGAGCACGCTGGCGGTATTGCGGCTGCACCCGGCGCGCTATCGGGTGCATGCGCTGATCGCGCACCGCCGCCTGGAGGTGTTGTGGCCGGATCTGCTGGCGTTTCGCCCGGCCGTGGTGGGCGTCGCCTGCCCGCAGGCGGCGGCGGCACTGCGGATTCGGCTTCAGCAAGAATGGGTCGGGTCGGGCTGTCCGCAAGTGCTCGATCAACCGGATGAGATTGCCGCGCTTGCGGCTGATCCGGCGGTGTCGATCGTGGTGGCGGCGATTGTCGGTACGGCGGGCTTGGCGTCTACTTGGGCGGCGGTGTGCGCGGGAAAACGGGTGCTGTTGGCCAATAAAGAATCCTTGGTGGCGGCGGGCGCGTTGATGATGCAGGCGGCGCAGGCATCTGGTGCGGTGCTGTTGCCGGTCGATAGTGAGCACAACGCGATTTTTCAGTGCTTGCCGGTCGGGGTGCCGCCGGTGGATGCGGTGGAAAAACTGCTGTTGACCGCTTCCGGCGGCCCGTTCCGTACCCGCCCCTTGGCGGCATTTGCGGACATCACCGTGGCGGATGCCTGCCGCCATCCCAACTGGTCGATGGGGCGGAAAATTTCCGTCGATTCAGCCAGCATGATGAACAAAGGCTTGGAAGTTATTGAAGCGGCATGGCTTTTTGGTGTGCCGCCCGCGCGGATCGAGGTGGTGGTTCATCCGCAATCGATCATTCATTCGATGGTGCAATTTGCCGATGGCTCCGTGCTGGCGCAAATGGGGCGCCCCGACATGCGCACGCCCATCGCCCATGCGCTGGCCTGGCCGGATCGGGTGGCCTCCGGCGTGGCGCCGCTCGATTTGTGCGCACTGACGGGGCTGCATTTCGAGCGACCCGATCCGTCCCGTTTTCCTTGTCTGCAACTGGCCTACGATGGCTTGGCCTTGGGCGGTGCCGCGCCGTTGATTATCAACGCTGCGAACGAAGTTGCTGTGGCAGCGTTTTTATCCGAACAATTGCCGTTCTTGGGCATTGCCGCCGTGATTCGCGCCACGCTTGACCGCGCGTTGGCGGGAACTGCCTTTGCGGCGGCGGAGTCTATCGCCGAAGTGTTGGAGCAGGACCAGCGCGCGCGCGCGTTGGCTGAAGCCGTCATGGCGCAATTATTCGGCGCCCGCGTGGCGTCATCTCTTGATTATCATTCTTTCGGTTAACTGTTGGCGGGATCGTCCATGAATATCTTGCTCAGCCTCGTCGGGTTTCTCATCACCATTGGGGTGTTGGTCGCCTTTCACGAATTCGGCCATTACTGGGTCGCGCGGCGCTTGGGCGTCAAAGTGCTGGTGTATTCCCTGGGCTTCGGCAAGCCGCTGTGGTCGATTCGCCGGGGCGCCGATCAAACTGAATACCGCATCGCCGCCTTGCCCTTAGGCGGCTTCGTCAAAATGCTCGATGAGCGGGAAGCGCCGGTGGCGCCCGCCGAACAGCATCGTGCCTTCAATCGGCAGCCGGTATGGAAACGCTTTTTGATCGTGCTCGCCGGCCCGCTGGCCAATATTTTGCTCGCCTGGCTGCTGTGGATGGCCATGTTCATGGTCGGCGTGCAGGGCGTGTTGCCGAAAGTGGGCGCGTTGGCGCCGAGTTCCTTGTTGGCGCAAGCCGGTTTGACCGATGGCGATGTGATTACCCGTGTCGGAGGGCAGGCCGTTCATAGTTTGTCGGATTTGCGTTTGGCGGTGCTCGAAGGCGGGGTGGCGCGGCAAACGGTGTCCATTGATTTCGAGCGGCACGGAGCCGTGCATCGTGGCCAATTGGATTTGGTGGGGTTAAATCCCCTGCAAGGCAATACGGGCGGGGCGCCGCGCGATGTCCTGAAAGAGATTGGCTACCGCCTGTGGACGCCGCCGGGCGATGCCGTCATTCACAAGGTCTTACCCGGCAGTGTGGCGGCGGCGGCGGGCTTGGCGGCGGGCGATGAAATCACCGCCATCAATGGCGAGCCGTATCGCGATCCTTGGGCATTGATTCGCGCCATCGAACAGCATCCGGGGCAGGCGGTATCCCTAACCTACGAACGGGCCGGTGCGTCGCACACACTCAGCGTGACGCCGAAGGCGGAGCTGGATACCACGCCCGGTGAAACAGGGAAAACCGTGGGGCGCATCGGGGCGCAATTGGGTTTGGCGCCCGTGGCCTTGGCCAAGGCGAAGGCGGCGGGCGTGGAGTTACTCGTTGTGGAACGCTACGGGCCGATCGATGCGCTGTCGATGTCGGTTGAGCGCAGTTGGGCGATGACCACGCTCACCTTCCGCGTCTTTGCCGGATTGCTGACCGGCCAAGCCAGCTTGTCCAATCTCTCCGGGCCGGTGGCCATTGCCGAATATGCTGGTCAAAGTCTGGTGATTGGCCTGTCCACTTTTCTGGGCTTCATGGCCTTGGTGAGTTTGTCGCTCGCCATCATGAACTTGCTGCCGGTGCCGTTGTTGGATGGTGGCCATTTGGTGATGTACGCCCTGGAAGCCGTGCGCGGCAAACCCGTTGGGCCCGCCGTTGAAGCGATGGCGACCAAAGTGGGGCTGTTTTTTTTGGTCAGTTTGATGGCGGTGGCGTTCTATAACGACATTAGCCGGTTGCTGCATTAACCAACCTCGGCGACAATGCCGAGCTATTGCGTGCAGGGCATTGCCCGCACCGCCCGCGCGGCGGTTCACGCGGCTTTTTTTGCCCGAAACCCTATAGGGATCTACCTTCGCATGACTTCGTTCCCCCGCTTGCTTGCAGCCCCGGTGCTGGGCGCACTGATGTGGCTTCCGCTTTCTGCTCAGGCTTTTGTGATTTCCGACATTAAAGTGGAAGGGCTGCGCACGGTCACGCCGAGCACGCTGTTCAGCTATGTGCCGTACAAAGTGGGCAGTGATTTCACCGATGCCGACAGCACCAAGGTGATCGACGCGCTGTACCAAACCGGCTTTTTCAAAACGGTGAACATTGGCCGAGGCGCGGGCAATGTGCTGATGATTGATGTGCAGGAACGCCCCACGATTGCCGCGCTGGAAGTGACCGGCAACAAAAAAGTGGAAACCGAAAAACTGCAAAAAGCCTTGAAAGAAGTGGGCTTGGCGCAGGGTCGTCTGCTGGATCCTCAAGCGCTCGACAAAATGAAAACCGAGCTGCAACGGGTCTACTACAGCCTCGGTCAATATGGCGTGCAGATCGAAGTGCATGTCAAACCGTTGGATGACAACCGCGTATTCATCAACATCGACATTTACGAAGGCAAGCCGGCCAGCATTCAGCAAGTGCGCATCCTCGGCAACAAAGCCTTCCCGGAATCCGAGTTGCTGGAACAGTTGTCGATGCATCCGGTGTCGTGGTGGGAGTTCTGGTCGAACGCCGATCAGTATTCCAAAGAAAAAATGGCCAGCGATTTGGATGCGCTGCGCGCGTTCTATCTGGATCGCGGCTATTTGAAGTTCGCGGTCGATTCCACCCAGGTTACGATCACGCCCGATCGCAAACACATGGAATTGGTCATCAACATCACCGAAGGCGCGCGCTACAAGGTGTCCGATGTGAATTTCACCGGCAATTTGCTGCTCGATAAGCAAACCTTGGCGTCCCTCGATCAAGTGAAAAAAGGGGAGTATTTCAACCGCAAAGCGGTGCTGGATACTTCGGACGCCGTGGCCAAGCGCTTGGGTAACGATGGCTACGCGCTGGCGCGGGTGCAGCCGTTGCCGAAAATCGACGAGGCCAACAAAACCGTGGCGCTCGACTTCAATATTCAACCGGGTAACCGCGTCACGGTTCGCCATGTCGAATTCACCGGCAACTTCAACACCAACGAAGAAGTTTATCGGCGCGAAATGCGGCAGATGGAAGGCAGTTGGTATCAGGGCGAGAAATTGGATCGTTCGAAAGAGCGGATCCAGCGCTTGCCATCCGTGCAGAAAGTCGAGCAAAAAGTGGTGCCGGTGCCGGGCGTGGCGGATCAGGTCGATGTGGATTACGACATCACCGAGCAACTGTCCGGTTCCTTCACCGCCGGCGTGGGCTACTCCCAGTCCGAAGGCGTGTTGTTCAACCTGGGCGTGAACCAGTCGAACTTCTTGGGTAGCGGGAAATCCGTTGGGGTGAACTTGCAGCGCAGTTCGTACCAAACCGGCGTGCAGTTCAACTACAACAATCCGTATTTCACGGTGGATGGCGTGAGCCAAGGCTTTGGCCTGTTCTACAGCCGCCAAAATGCGGCGCAGTTGTCGATTTCGAAATATCTGGTCGATTCCTACGGCGGGAACATCAATTTCGGTGTGCCGCTGTCTGAGAACACCTTTGCGTCGATTGCCTTCCAAGCGCAAAGCCAGAAGGTGAAAGCCACGACCTATTCACCGAGCTGGATTACCGGCGTGCCCATTGTGCCGACCGGCGCGTATCCGGTTACGCCGATGGGCGCGAATGGGTACGACTTGCCGGGTCCCGGCTTTGACGGCAAGCAGTTCTACACGCTCAGCGTGATTCCGACCCTGCGCTACGACACCCGCAACAAGGCGATTTTCCCGACCAAGGGCGTGCTGCAAACCCTGTCGCTGACCGCATCCGTGCCGGGCAGCGGGTTGGAATACTACCGGGGCGATTATAAGGGGCGGATTTACATGCCGCTGTGGGGCGACACCACGCTGTCGGCACATGGTCAGGTGGGGTTGATTCGTGCGTATGGCAAAACCGCCAGCGAATACGGCGGTGTGAGCCAGTACTACAACGGCGTGCCGCCGTTCCTGAACTACTACACCGGCGGGATTCAATCGGTGCGCGGCTATCAGGATTATTCCTTGGGGCCGCGCGATTCCAACGGCGACCCGATGGGGGGCACTTTCCTGACGGCGGGCGGCTTGGAATTCATCACGCCAATTCCGTTCTTGAAGCAAAACAACTCCGTGCGGCTGTCGCTGTTCTGGGATGTGGGGAATGTGTACGCCAGCTACCACGATTTCAGCGCGCAACAACTGCGGCAATCGGTCGGGGTCGGGTTCAACTGGATTTCGCCGGTCGGCCCCTTGGTGTTCAGCTTGGCCAAGCCGATCAGCAAAAAGCCGGGTGATTTGTCGCAACTGTTCCAATTCACCGTGGGTACCAGTTTCTAATCCGCTGCCTGCCGCCATCCGGCGGCTGTGCCATAATGCCGCACCGCTGTGTGCATTGGTTTGATTGTTTTTAGGAGAAATTGCGTGAAACGCATCGTCTTGGCTCTGGTTTCCTTCATGGCTTTGGTTTCTGTCGGCATGGCAAATGCGGCAGAAGTGAAAATTGCTTTCGTTAATTCTTCGACGCTGCTGGAACAAGCGCCGCAGGCGGATATCGCCAAAAAGAAACTGGAAAAGGAATTTGCCCCGCGTGAAAAAGAAATTCGGGATGCGCAACAAGCGGCACAAACGCTGGAAAGCAAATTGAACCGTGATGGCGTCACCATGAGTGATTCGGATCGCAACAAGCAAGAGCAGGAATTGAATCGCCAACTCCGTGATTTGCAACGCCTGCAAAGCAACTTCCGCGATGATTTGAACCTGCGTAAAAACGAAGAGTTGGGCAAGCTCCAACGGGTCGTGCTGTCAGCCATCAAAGATGTCGCCAAGACCAAAGGCTATGACCTCGTGTTGGCCGAAGGCGTGGTATACGCCGCGCCGCAAGTGGACATCACCAATGATGTGCTCGCCAAGCTCACACAGGATGTGAAGACCGGCAAGTAAGCCGTCGCACTGCGTCAAGGACTGGACGGATGCCGCGTCCTTCTCAATACCCGATGACGGTGGCCGCTCTGGCCACTCGTCTGGCTATTCCGGTACCGGTGTCGGCATCGTCCGAGCGGGAAATCAGCGCGGTGGCTTCGTTGGCTTCCGCCGGCATCACCGATCTGGCCTACTTTGCCGGTGCCCGCCGAGGCATCGACCCCACGAACACCCGCGCGGGCGCGGTGCTGTGTCGGGCAGAGGATGCGCCCCGTCTGAATTCCCAATCGGTTGCCTTGGTGGTGAACAACCCCCAGCAAGCCTTTGTGACCGTTGCAGAGTGGTTTTATCCTGCGGCGCCCCACACCGCATCGGGTATTGATCCGACCGCAAAAATTCACCCAACGGCACAGCTGGCGGACGATGTGCGCGTCGGCGCCTTTGCGGTGATTGGTGCCGACTGCGTGCTGGGCGCCGGCGCGGTGATTGGTGCGGGCTCTGTGCTCGGCGCGCGGGTTGAGATTGGCGCCGCCACCGAACTCATTGCCCGCGTGACCGTGCTGGACGATTGTGTGTTGGGCGCGCGCTGCTTGGTGCAACCCGGTGTGGTGATCGGCAGCGACGGCTTTGGCTTGATGAACGAGGCTGGGCGCTGGCTGCGGATTCCGCAACTCGGTCGTGTGCGCATTGGCGATGATGTCGATATTGGCGCGAATACCACGATTGATCGGGGGGCCTTGGATGACACGGTGATTGCCGATGGCGTCAAGCTCGATAACCTGATTCAGATTGCCCACAATGTGGAAATTGGTGCGCATTCTGCGATTGCCGGCTGCGCGGGTTTGGCGGGTTCAAGCATCGTGGGCAAGCACTGCACCTTGGGGGGCGGCGTTGGGCTGGCGGGTCATTTAACGCTCTGCGACGGGGTGCATGTCACCGGGATGTCGATGGTGACGCGCTCGATTCATCAGCCCGGCGTGTATTCCGCCGGCACCCCACTCGATACCAATGAGCGCTGGCATAAAAACGCCGCGCGATTCAAACAACTCGACCGTCTGGCGCAACGGCTTCAGGCGGTCGAACAGCATTTGGCGACGGAATTCCCGTCGGATGAGGAGGCTTCGTGACCACTGCTAACAATACCCTTTCGATTCATGAAATCATGAATCTGCTGCCGCATCGTTACCCGTTTTTGTTGATTGATCGGGTACTCGACTGGGCGGCTGGTGAGTATTTGGTGGCGATCAAAAATGTGACCATGAACGAGCCCTTCTTCCAGGGGCATTTCCCCGTGCGCCCGATCATGCCCGGTGTGCTAATCACCGAAGCCATGGCGCAGGCGACGGGCGTTCTTGCGTTCCGAAGTCAGGGCGTGGCTCCGAACCCCAACTCGTTGTATATGTTGGTCGGGCTCGATGAAGTGAGCTTCCGCCGCATGGTCGAACCGGGCGATCAACTGACCATCCGGGTGGAATTGAAACGGTTGGTGCGCGGCATGGGCATTTTCCAATGCGAAGCGCATGTCGGCGATGAACTGGCGGCCAAGGCACTGATTAAGTGCGTGGCAAAGGAAGTGTCGGCGTGATTCATCCCAGCGCCATCATTGCGCCGGAAGCGCAGCTCGACCCCGGCGTCACCGTCGGGCCATTCGTCGTCATTGAAGGCGCCGTGCAGATTGGTGCCGGTACGCGCATCGACAGCCATGCGGTCATTAAAGGCCCCTGCCGAATTGGCCGGGACAACCACATTTTCTCCCATGCCGTCTTGGGTGAAATCCCGCAGGATTTGAAATTCCACGGCGAAACTTCGTGGTTGGAAATCGGCGACCGCAATCAATTTCGGGAATTTAGCACCGTTCACCGGGGCACCGAAGGCGGCGGCGGCGTCACGCGGATTGGCTCCGATAGCCTGTTTATGGCGTATGCCCATGTCGCGCATGATTGCCAAATCGGCAGCCATGTCATCTTGGCCAACGCCGCTTCACTGGCCGGGCACGCCGAAGTCGGCGACCACGCCATTTTCGGCGGATTTGCCGTGGCGCATCAATTCTGCCGCATTGGTGCCCATGCGTTCATTGGTGGTTTCAGCAAAATTTCCAAAGATGTTCCGCCTTTTGTGATGGTGGATGGCGCACGGGCGCGGGCGATTGGTTTGAACAAAGAAGGGCTGCGCCGCCGAGGATTTTCAGCAGACACCCTCACCGTGCTGGGGCGCTGCTTCCGGCAATTGGTGAAAAAACAAGGCGACGATATGGTCTGGGCGGAATTCGAACAAGCCGCCGCCACCGAACCTGCCTTGCAACAGATGTTGGATTTCATCCGCGCGAGCACGCGCGGCATTACCCGCTGAGGGTTCGGCCATGACGCCACGCAGCCGCATCGAACACGACAGCTTGGGCGCGGTCGAAATTCCCGCCGACGCCCTGTGGGGCGCGCAAACCCAGCGCGCGATCGACAATTTCCCCCTCAGCGGCCAACCTCTGCCGCCGGCTTTTATTCAATCGCTGGCGCAGGTCAAAGCGGCCTGTGCCGATGCTAATCACGCGCTCGGGATATTGCCGAGCGACTTGCATCGGTCGATTGTCGCGGCAGCATCCGCCATTCAGGGCGGCGCGCACGCGGACGCGTTCCCGATTGATGTCTACCAAACCGGCTCCGGCACCAGCACCAACATGAACGCCAATGAAGTGATCGCGCGGTTGGCGACCCGCAGCGGCGTTGCGGTACACCCCAACGATCATGTCAACATGAGCCAAAGCTCGAACGATGTGATTCCCACCGCGCTGCGCGTGGCGGCGGTTGAAGCGGTGACGACGGCGTTGATGCCTGCGCTCCACCATGTGCGAGCGGTCTTGCGGGTGCGGGCGGAAGAACTTGCCGGCGTGACCAAAACGGGGCGCACGCATTTGATGGACGCCATGCCGATCCGCTTCGATCAGGTGTTAATGACCTTCGAAGCCCAGTTGGCGGGCGCGGCGGAATCCATAGCCCACGCCACCGAACGCATGCGCGCGTTGCCGCAAGGCGGCACGGCCGTCGGGACTGGCATCAACGCGCCTAAGGGTTTTGTCGAGGCATTCATTCGTGCCCTCAACGGAGAAACTGGGCGCTACCGTGCGATGGCCTTGCCCTCCGCGGGCATGGCCGCGCAAGACGAGCCGGTCGCCCTATCCGCCGCGCTGCGCGGCTTAGCGGTCGTGCTGATGAAACTCACCAACGACCTGCGCTTGATGAACTCCGGCCCCCTTGCGGGCTTATCCGAAATCAGCCTGCCGGACTTACAACCGGGTAGCTCCATCATGCCCGGCAAGGTCAATCCCGTTGTGCCCGAAGCGGTGGCGATGGTGGCCATGCAGGTGCAGGGACTGGACGCAGCGGTGGCGCTGGCCGGCCAGTCGGGTTTATTCGAACTCAATGTCGCGCTGCCGCTGATTGCCAACAACCTGCTGCACGCCATTGAACTGTTGAGTAACGCACTGCATCTGCTTGCGGATAAGGCGCTGACGGGGTTTGCCGTCAACCGACCACAACTGGCCTCGACCTTGGGCAAAAACCCGATTCTCGTCACCGCGCTCAATCCCATCAT
>DYMR01000038.1:0-4103 GCA_020721485.1 Halothiobacillus neapolitanus
GTTCGTCGAGAACGCTCACTTCAGAACGAAGCATTGCTTGTCTGAGACGTTCCTCCAATTCAACAATTTTTGATTGAAGCTCGAAGCTCATTTGCTCTCCAGTTTAAGACGCCCAACGTAAAGGTGAGGGGCGCGACGATAGGAGCGTCCCTTTGACCGCAATGTTGGGCATCAGTTGCTGTTCACGGCATTGGAAATGATGCATTCGGCGATGCCTTGCGCAGAACGACTGCTTCGTATAGTGTCATGAGCGCCTCCTGAATGGACGCGGCGACAGATGGAGTAGAAACCATACCATCTTCATCGAGATTTGCACTGAGGAGTGGAATGGAGATAGATGCTGGCTCCACAACCACAGCGGCCATAGTCTTTAAGGTCTCACGCAAGGACGCATCGGCGTGATGAGCACGCGGCGACGCATTAAGTACAGCAACGGGCTTGTAGGCGAAAGATTCAAAGCCTACGAGCCAATCAAGCGCGTTCTTGATTGTTCCTGTGACACCGTGAGCGTACTCAGGGCTTGCGATAAGTAGAGCACCCGCTTCCGCCACTTGAGAGCGAAAGTTCTGGACGACGTTGGGAGGACAGGCCTCGTAGTCGGGATTGAACAGCGGCAGATCGCCGAGGCCAGCGAACACCGTTACCGACATTTCTGGTGGCGCGAGTCTTGCTGCCGCGCGCAGCAACGCGGAGTTGATGGAGACAGCACGTAGACTGCCAGACAACGCAAGTATTTTCATGATGCCCAACATTAAGTAGACACCTAAAAAGGTGTATATCAAAAACTAAAAACGGTGTATAGCACGCCTGAAATCTTTGTAACCTGTTGATTTTTTATGCCTCAACAGTGATAGAGGGCAAAAATTCAAGCATCAAACACACCGCCGCGTGCCCCGCCGAAGCTGCTCGGCCAAGTGCGTGAGCGGTTTCGTACCAAACACCACAGTGTTCGAACCGAAAAAATTTGTGTGCAGTGGATTAAACGCTGCATTTTGTTTGATGGCAAGCGGCATCCGTCGTCGTTGGTGGTGGTTCCGCACGGTGGCCGCTATAGCACATGCGGGTGTTGGCTCACCCAGTGTAAAAATTCTTTTTCTGGCAGGGGTTTGCTGAATAAAAACCCTTGGAAGCTTTGCGCGCCCATGTGAATCAGCGCTTGGCATTGTTGTTCGGTTTCTACGCCTTCGGCGACGACGGTCAGCCCCATGTGTTCGGCGATGGCGTACATGCTTTCGATCAGCGGGTGTTGGGCTTTTTGGTTGAGTTCGTCGATGAAGGATTTGTCGATCTTGAGTTGGTCGATGGGTAAATCTTTGAGGTAGGCGAGCGAGGAATAGCCGGTTCCGAAATCATCGAGGGAGATGTGCAGCCCCATTTCGCGCAGGGCGTGCAGCCGTTCGATGCTGTCTTGCGGGTTTTGTAGCAGCGCGGATTCGGTGATTTCCAGCATCAGCCAGCGCGGGTCGATGCCCTGCGTGCGCAGGATGTGTTGAATTTTGCTGACGAAGCGCGCGTCGGCCAGTTGCCAGGCGCTGACATTGATGGCGAGGTGGCCGAAAAACGGGATTTGCTGATTGAGCCAGCCGACTAAGGCGCGGCAGGCTTCTTCAAACACCCATAAGCCGATGCCTTGGATCAGGCCGGTTTCTTCGGCCAGGGGGATGAATTCTGCCGGGGCAATGGCGCCGAGGTTGGGGTGGTGCCAGCGCAGCAGCACTTCGGCGCCCAAGGGTTGGCCAGAGGCATTCACTTGGGGTTGAAACACGAGGTGAAATTGGCTGCGGTCGAGCGCGTGGCGCAAGGCTTCTTCGAGCTGCAAACGGCGTTCGACAGCCGCTTGCAGCGCTGGTACATAGGGCTGCATGTTGTTGCGCCCTTGGCTTTTGGCTTGATACAGCGCGAGCTCAACATGGCTGAGCAGGGTGTTGATTTCGGCGGCTTCGGGGGTGATGAGCACCATGCCCAGACTGGCGCCGATGGTGAATTGCCGATCGCTTGTGCTGATCGGGCTGCTGAGCAAGTTCAAAATTTGCTGACTTAGGGCTTGGGCGCTGTGCTCCATCGGTGCGGGGTCGGGGCTGGTCGGCGGAAAGAGCAGGGCGAATTCATCGCCGCCCACCCGTGCGAGCAAGACGCCGGGCGGTAGGATGTGCCGCAATCGGTCGGCCACGGCTTTGAGTACGGCGTCGCCGACATCGTGCCCCAAGGCTTCGTTGATGACTTTGAAGTGATCCAAATCCAGCAGGATGAGTGCGCCAAAATGCGCGGCGGCACGCGCGGTGCTGAGGGCGGCGCTGAGCTGTTCGCGCAGGCAGGGGCGATTGCACAGGCCGGTGAGTTCGTCCTCGTAGGCGAGTGTGCGGATGTGCCGGTCGGCGGCGCGCCGTTGCAGTTCGGCGCTGGCGCGGGCGGCAAAAATGGCCAAAAGTTCGGCGTTAATCGGGCGCGATTCCAGCGGCTGATGGCTCAGCAGCACCAAATAGCCGACGCGCTGTTGGCGGTAATCGTTCAGCAGTACGAGTTCGTGGTGGGCGAAGCCGAGCGGCGCGAGGGCGGCCTGCCAGTGGGCATCGTCTTGCAGGCGGGGGATGCTGTCGGCCTGCGGGGCGGGCTCGATGGTGGGGATGATGTCGGGTAAATCGCTGCCTTTCGCCTCGACGCCCGCCAAGGCCAGCCAATGCAGCCGGGTTTGATCCCAATGCGCGACCAGCACGGCGGGCACGCGGAAGACTTCGGCCATGTGCCGCGCCATCTGTTCGAAAAATTCGGCATTGGTGGGGGAGGCGACGGAGGCGGCAATGCGGTGGATGGCCAATTCCATTTGCTTTTGCGCGCTGATGTTTTCGTGTACCAGCAGCACATGGGTGAGTTGCCCGCCCGGATCCCGAATCGGGCTGATTTTGGTGTGAATCCACACCGTGCGCGGCGGATTGCCGGTTTCCCAGGCGCGGGCGGGCACATCGAGCGTGGCGCCGTGCAGGGCTTGGGTGATGAACGGCATCAAGCCTTGGCGCAGCACATAGTGATCCCGCTGAATCGGGCCTTCGGCAAAATCGTTGGCGACAGAGCCGCGCAGTTGTTGCCACGCGCGGTTGCATAAAATCAGCACGCCGTCGGCATTGATGAGCTGAATGCCGTAGGGCGATTGTTCAACCAGGGCGCGGAAGCGTTGTTCGGAGCGTTGCAGCTCTTGGCGCGTGGCGATGGAGAGCGTCAGGCTCATCACCAGCACCATGCCGAAAAATCCGAGCGGGCCAGGCAGCGGCCAATGCAGCCAGCCCAAGCGAATCGCCAGCCCGATCACCGTGGCGACAAACGACAGCCCCAGCCCGACGACCAGCCACAAATTGAACCAGCGCGGTTGCCGGCGGTAGTGGTTGATGAGGGCGGCGAACGACAGCGAGTAGTTCAGCAGCACCACGATCATGGTGGCGTAGCCGAACGGATTGTGCGCGCCGCTGACTTGCGCAACGGTTTCGCCCCAGGGCAGGGTGTGAAAACTCAGGTGCGGCAACCCGGCATATTGCAGGGTGTGCGGTTGCGTCCACTCCAGGAGTAAAAACCCGAGTAGGCTGAGGCTGAGCAGCGGTTGCCAGCGCGATTTTTTCCCGGTTTGAAAGCGGATAAACCACGGCAGCAGCGCGGCAAAGCCGAGCGCGGCGGTGATGTTCCAGTTGAGGGCGTTTAGGTAGGTGGCCACGGTGGTGGCTTGAATCATCAGCGCTTGGCTGATGGCGAGGGGCACCACCAGCAAGGTCATCAGTGCGAACACGGCGTGTTGCGGGGCGCGCCGCGAGAAATTGCTGGCGGCATGATGCAGGGCGACGAAGCTCATCAGCCCGGCAGCGAAAAATAGGACGAACGATTCCAGCGGCATGGTGACGATCCTTGTGTGCTTTTCCGGTTGCCCTTTCCGGCTGCTCTTTCCGGCTGCTCTTCCGGCTGCCCTGTCCGGCTACCTTCCCCGGTTGCCTATTCTGATGAAATCATCAGGTTATTTGTTTTGTGGCAATGCGCTTATCTTACGCCCATCCTGGGCGCGCCACACACGCGCACGCGCTTATTTTCAAGCCGAGCGATGAGTGCCCGTGCTTGTCAAAGGC
>DYMR01000038.1:4203-12257 GCA_020721485.1 Halothiobacillus neapolitanus
TCAAAGGCCATTCAAAGGCGATCGATAATCGCCCAGGCTGAGTGATTGTGGATCGATTCGAAATTTTCGACGGTGATGCGATAGCCGTGAATGCCGGCGGTTTGCGCCAGGGTGCCGGCGACATCGCGGATCATGTCTTCAACAAATTTCGGGTGGTCGAACGCATATTCGGTGATGAATTTTTCATCCGGTCGCTTGAGTAAGCCCCAGAGTTGGCAGGAGCCTTGGGCTTCGATGCGGGCAATGAGGGCGTCGATGGACAGCGCCGGATCGGTAACGCGCACGGTGACGGTGATGTGCGAGCGTTGGTTGTGCGCACCATATTTGGAGATTTCTTTGGAGCACGGGCACAGGCTGGTGACGGGTACGGTCAGTTCGAGCAGGGTTTCCACGCCCGATGGGCCAAGCTTGGCGATCAGGCCGAGGTGGTAGTCCATCAGGGCGGGTTGGCCGGAAACCGGCGCGGTTTTGGTCACAAAATACGGCAGGCGAAACGCGACGGCGGCGCTGTCGGCGTGCAGCCGTTCGGCCATGCGACGCGTCCAGTCCGGCAGGTTGGCGAGCGAGAGGCTGAGCGGCGCTTCATTCAGCAGGGCGACAAAACGCGACATGTGCGTGCCTTTTTGCTCGGCGGGCAGGGTCACGGTGAGTTCGCAATCGGCAATGCTGGCTTGCTGGCGTTGCCCGTCCACCACGGTCAGCGGGTGGCGAATGGCGCGAATGCCGACTTGGTCGATGACGATGTCGCGTTGGTCGCGGCTGGATTGCACATCGGGCATGGCGCGATCGGTCATGTCACACACGGTCATGGGGGGTTCCTGCAAATCGGGGCGAATCGGTAAGGGTGAATTTTGAGTGTAGCTGAGCTGTCAAGCGGGGGCGCTGAGGGTTATCCGGCGCGATAGGTCACGGCGGAGGTGTCGTTTTCCCAAATGGTGACGGCGCTGACCCGCGCGTGTTCGGTATCGAGCACGCGACCGAGTTCGACGAAAAACCACACGGCAATGTGTTCGGCGGTGGGGTTGAGGGTGTCGAACGGCGGGATGTCGTTCAAATAGTAGTGGTCGAGGGTTTTGGCGGCTTCGCGTGCGGCAGCTTTGATGGCTTTGAAATCCAACACCATGCCGACGCCGTTGAGCCGCGCGCCGGTCACTTCGATGATGACTTTCCAGTTGTGCCCGTGCAGGCGCGCGCAGTTGCCTTCATAGCCCATGAGCCGGTGCGCGGCCGCGAAATCGACCGTGACGGTGAGGGCAAATTGGCCGGCGCGGGCGAGTTGTTGGGTGAGGGCTTCGGCGGTAACGGTCATCGGGGGGCTGCCTGACGGAGTAACTCCGTCATCGTATGGGTTAACTGGGTGGTTTCAAGCCCACAATCTGCAAGGCATTGTTCGCGGCTGCCGTGTTCAATGAATTGATCGGGAATGGCGGCGCGGCGCACGGGTTTGTGGATGCCTTGCAGTGCGGCTTCGGTGATGAGGGTGGCGCCAATGCCGCCCAAGGCGCTGCCTTCTTCCAGAATCAACCAGGCGGCGTGGGTGCTCATCAGCGGCAGCAGCGCCGGCCAGTCGATCGGTTTCGCCCAGCGCAAATCGACGACGGTGGCGGGCAGATGTTCGGCGGCGTGCAGGCCGAGCGCGACAGGCGCGCCCAAGGCAATCACCAGCAGGCTGCGGCTGGGGTCGAGCGCGCGGCGGCGCACGCGCAGCCCGAAGGGGTGATCGGCGGGCTCACCGCCGAGGTCATCCGGGCATTCGCCCCGTGGGTAGCGAACGAGCGCGGGGCCGGCATGGGCGTAGGCGGCGTCGAGCAGGGCGAACAATTCGCGCCGGTCGCTCGGGGCGGCAAGGATTAGGTTCGGAATGGCTTGGCCGAAGGCGAGATCGAAGCTGCCCGCATGGGTGGCGCCATCGGGGCCGACTTGCCCGGCGCGATCCACCGCCAACAGCACCGGCAGGTTTTGCAGGGCGATGTCGTGAATGAGCTGATCCCAGGCGCGCTGCAAAAAGGTGGAGTAAATCGCGACGACGGGGTGCATGCCTTCTGCCGCGAGGCCGCCCGCGAAGGTGAGGGCGTGCTGTTCGGCAATGCCGACATCGAAGCAGCGCGCGGGATGGCGGGCGGCGAATCCGGCCAGGCCGGAGCCTTCGATCATCGCCGGGGTGATGACCGCAAGCTCGGGGCGCGCGGCGTGCCGTTCCAGCCAGTCGGCGAAGGCGTGCGTCCAGCTTTTGCCGTGGGTGGCGAGGGGTTGCGGTTCGATTTTCGGGTCGAATTTGCCGACGCCATGAAAGCGCACCGGATCCAGCTCGGCGGGATTAAACCCGCGCCCTTTTTGGGTGATGACATGCAGGATGCGCGGCCCGCTATGGCGTTTGAGGTTTTCCAGCGTATCGAGCAGCAGCGGCAGATCGTGGCCGTCGATGGGGCCGAAATACGCGAAGCCGAGTTCTTCGAACAGGCTGGTGACGCCGAGCAGATGTTTGACGCCATCGCGCAGGCCGATGCGGGTGCTGCCCAAAATGTCGCCCAAGGGGCCGGTGTGGGAGAGCAGCGCTTGTCCGCCATCGCGCAGCCGGCTGATGACGGGGTTGCTGCGCAGGCGCGTGAGGTGTTGCTGTAACGCGCCGACATTGCGCGAGATGCTCATGTCGTTGTCGTTGAGCACCACGAGGACATCGGCCTTGATTTCCCCGGCGTGATTGAGCGCTTCAAAGGCTTGCCCGGCGGTGAGGGCGCCGTCACCGATCACCGCGATGCTGTGGCGCTTCTGCCCCAGCAGCTTGGCGGCGACGGCCATGCCGAGTGCGGCGCTGATCGAGGTACTGGAGTGCCCAGCCCCGAAGGGATCGAACGGGCTTTCGGCGCGGCGGGTGAAGCCGCTGAGCCCATCCCGTTGTCGCAGGCTGCTCATGGCCTCGCGGCGGCCGGTGAGCATTTTATGGGTGTAGGCTTGGTGGCCGACATCCCACACGAGGCGATCGTCCGGGGTGTTGAATACCGCGTGCAGCGCGAGGGTGAGTTCGACCACGCCCAAATTCGGCGCGAGGTGTCCGCCGGTTTCCGCCACCCGCCGAATCAGTTCGGCGCGCAGGGCTTCGGCAACCTGCGGCAGCAGGCGGCGCGGCACCCGACGCACCTCGGCGGGGCTGTGGAGGGTGTCGAGCCAATCGGCGGCGCTGAGGGGGGGGGGCGGCATGGTCAGTGAGTCCGCGTGGCGATGAAGCTGGCCAGTGCGCGCAGCGGGTCTGCCGAAGCATCGTGCTCGGCCAAGGCGGATTGCGCGGCGGCCAAACACTGCGCCAATTCGGCCTGCGCGCCCGCCAAGCCGAGCAGCGTGACATAGGAGCATTTTTTGGCAGCGGCATCTTTGCCCGGCGTTTTGCCGAGTTCGGCGGCGGTGCCGGTGGCGTCGAGAATGTCGTCTTGAATTTGAAAAGCGAGGCCGAGCGGCGCAATAAAGGCCAACAGGGCGGGCGGCGGGGCATCCAGCGCGGCGCGTGCGCCCATGCGGACGGCGCTTTCCAGCAGCGCGCCGGTTTTGAGCCGATGCAGGTGGCGCAGGTGGTCTGGCTGATCGAAGCGGCTGGCGTTGAGGTCAAGGTGTTGGCCGAACACCATGCGATTGGCGCCCTGAGCCAAATCCCGCACCCAGTCGAGCCGCACGGCCGCCGGCACCTCGGCGCGTGCCAGCAGTTCGAAGGCGAGGGTTTGCAGCGCATCGCCGGTGAGGATGGCGGTGGCTTCGTCAAACGCGCGGTGAACGGTGGGCTTGCCTCGGCGCAGGTCGTCGTTGTCCATGCTGGGCAAGTCGTCATGAATCAGCGAGTAGCTGTGGATGAGTTCCAGCGCGATGGCCGCCGGCCAAATCGGCGCGAAGGCCGCATCCGAGGCGGCAGGCAGCGGGGTGCGACGGCAGAGCGCGTAGCTGAGCGCGACCAGCATCGGCCTAAGCCGCTTGCCGCCATTGCTGACGCCATACCACACGGCTTCCGCCAGCCGCGCGGGGGCTTCGAGCAACAGGGGGGCGAGCGCGGCGCGGGCTTGTGCGTCAAATTCCGCGCGAAAGGCGGCTTGCCAATGGGCGAAATCTGCGGTCACGAGCGGTCGTCGTCGGTGGCTGCGTCCTCATGCGAGAGGGCGTTGATGCGGGCTTCGGCGGCATTCAACGCCTCGGTGCATTGGCGGGCGAGGCGGGTGCCGCGCTCATAATCCTGCAAGGCTTGCTCCAGCCGAATATCGCCCTGTTCCAAGCGCTGCACAATGCGTTCGAGTTCGTCGAGATTGTGCTCGAATTGGGTAATCACCTCCGGGGCACCGGCTTGGCGTTCTTCGGGCGTGGGCGCGTTGGGACGGGGCATGCGCAAACCTATCTGAATGAATCGTAAATCGGAATTATAACCGCCTAGACCGGCTTTGCCGCCGGTGAATGCCACAGAAGTTGTGCAGAAAGCCCGCCGATGCCGTGCCCTGTTCGTGCGCCAACCCGTCGGATAAATGCGTGGTCGCCCCCGCACTTGTTGTTAGAATCAAATCACTTATTCGTCACGGAAGCGCCGCCATGTCTTTCTCTGCTCGATTGTTCCGCACCAAACCGGCCAGCCCGCAGGCGTTTTGCGACAGCGGCCTGAACCGCTGCCTCGGCGCGTTCGATCTCACCTTCCTCGGCATTGGCGCCATCATCGGCACGGGGATTTTCGTGCTCACCGGCATTGGCGCGGCGGTGTATTCCGGCCCGGCGGTGATTTTGTCGTTCGTGCTGGCGGGCTTGGCCAGCGGCTTCGCGGCCTTGGCGTATGCCGAATTGGCCTCATCGGTCGGCGGTTCGGGCAGCGCGTATGGCTACAGCTACGCCGCGTTCGGGGAATTGGTCGCTTGGTTGGTCGGCTGGGATTTGATTTTGGAATATGCCGTCTCGGTGGCGGCGGTCGCCAATGGGTGGTCGGGCTATTTCAACAACGCACTCACCGCCATCGGGCTGGGCTTGCCCACGGCGCTCACCAAAGCGCCGGTGGCGGGCGGCCTGATTAACCTGCCGGCCTCGCTCATCATTCTGCTGTTGATGGGCTTGCTGATTATCGGCGTGCGGGAATCGGCGCGCGTCAATGTGGCGATGGTGTTCGTCAAACTGCTGACCATCGCCGTGTTTATCGCCGTAGCGGCCTTTCATGTCCACCCTGAAAACTGGTCGCCGTTTGTGCCGTTTGGTTGGTTCGAACACGGGGCGGATGGCCGACCGATCGGCGTGCTGGCCGGCGCATCCATCGTGTTTTTTGCCTATGTCGGCTTCGATGCCGTCTCGACCGCCGTCGAAGAAGCCCGCCGGCCCCAGCGGGATGTGCCGATCGGCATTATCGCCTCGCTGGTGGTGTGTACGGTGGTGTATATCGTCGTCTCGGGGCTGCTGACCGGCATCGTGCCCTACACCGAATTGAATGTGTCTTCGCCGGTCGCCTATTCGCTGCAACTGCTGGGCATGAACTGGGCTTCGGCGCTGGTCGCCACCGGCGTGATTACCGGCCTCACCACGGTGATGCTGGTGCTGTATTACGCCCTGACGCGGATTATTTTCGCCATGGCGCGCGATGGGCTCATCACGCCGAAAATTGGCCGGGTGAACCCCAAAAACGCAAACGCCGATCCGCATCATCGTGATTTGCGGCGTATTGATTTCCATCGTGGCGGGACTGGTGCCGCTGGGCGAACTGGCGGAGCTGGTCAATATCGGCACGCTCGCGGCCTTTGTGCTGGTTTGCCTGGGCGTGATCGTGCTGCGCATGCGCCAGCCGGATTTGCCTCGGCCTTTCAAAAACCCGTTGGGCATTACCTTGCCGGTGTTGGGGATTATTTCTTGCGGCGCGCTGATGGCGTTCTTGCCCGCGATCACTTGGTACCGCTTCCTGCTGTGGATGGCCGTCGGTTTGGTGCTGTACTTCGCCTATTCCTACCGCCATTCCCATTTGAATTCCGCCGCCCACTGATTGGGCGGAAGGGCGGTGATTCGTTAAATGCGCTGACGCAAATCCGCCAACAGCCCCTCACCGGCAGCTTCGATCATATCGAGCACCTGCTCAAAGCCCTGCGCGCCGCCGTAATACGGATCGGGCACATCATGGCGGCCAAAATCCGGCGCGAACGCCATCAATAAACGCGGCTTGTGTTGGCAATCTGCCGATGCCAAACGCTGCAAAATCGCAAGATTGTCCTCGTCCATCGCCAGCACATAATCGAACGCGGCAATGTCCTGTGCCGTGACCTGACGCGCACGCAGACACTCCATCGCATAGCCACGGGCGGCGGCGGTTTTCATCGACCGCGCATCCGGCGGATTCCCAATGTGGTATGCGTGCGTCCCCGCTGAATCAATATGTATCCGATCGGCCAAGCCTGCCGCCTCGACTTGTTGACGGAACACCGCCTCCGCCGTGGGTGAGCGGCAGATGTTGCCCATGCATACAAACAAAATGGAGTAATTTTTTGAATTCATGAAGGTTTTTCTGATAAAGGTTCAGGAAATCATGCTGCGCCGATGGCGATTCAGCCAAAACGGCAGCAAGCCGATCAGGATGCCGCCAATGGCGAAGAGGTTGCTGGTCAGGTTGAAGGTCGGCAGGCTGTAGAGGCCGATGCCCCACAAGAATATCCCGCTCGCCAAGGGCCAAATCAGCAAAAATACGACCCGCAGCGGTGTGTGCGGTCCGTGTTTCCACACCACCCACGCGCTCGCAAAGCAGGCTAAGCCATAGTAAAACGAGGCTTGGAAGCCAATCGCATCAATCGAATCTTGCAGAATTTCATTCACCGACGGCAAGCCGGAGGCGGCAAACAGCAGCAAGAGCCCGAAGCCGGAAATCACCAGCGTCGCCACCCACGGGGTTTTCCAACGGGCGTGCAAATGGGCGTAGCGCGGGTGCAACATGCCATCGCGCGCTTGGGCGAACAGAGTGCGCGTAAATTGCAAAATGGAAGTTTCCAGCGTGCCGAGCGTGCTGAACATCACCGCCAAAATCGCTAGGTAACTCCACGGTGCAGGAAAGATTTTTTCCGCCACCGCCAGCACCACATTGGTATTGGCGGCCTGAATTTCTGGATCGGTCAGCACCATCATCGTGGCGATCGAAAACAGAATGAACAGCGCCATGATGATGAACATCGCCAGCAGAGAACCCACGCCGGCAACCCAGCCCCCATCGCGGGTTTCCTCATTCAAATTGACCGTGACATCCCAGCCCCAATAAAAAAATAGCGCCGTCAGCGCGCCGGTGGCGAACAGATGGGGGGAGAAATTCGTCAGCGCAAAATCGTGCCAGTGCAGTGCGTGCGCAGGGTGTGCGGCAAACTGCACAAACGCCCCGATCAAAATCGCCAACATGATGAAAAATTCAATGACCGTGAGCGCGACCTGCACATAACTGGTCAGCTTCACGCCTTTGATGATGACCATCGTTACCAAAATCAGCCAACCCGCCGCGACCAGTGTGACCGTGTTGGTGTGGTTGATCTGATCCGGCGCGATCAAGGCCAGTGTGGCCGTGGCCGCAGGAATCGTGCCCGAGACCATGAACACCGCCGAGGCAACCAACACCGCCCAACCCGCCAAAAACCCTAGGGTTTGACCAAAACTCGCCCGCACCCAGGCATAGGACGCCCCCGCATTCGTATCGATCCGATTCAAATGCGCATAGGCCAGCGTGACGCCGAGAATAATCAAGCCGCAATACAACAGACTGGCCGGTGCGAGCGCCCCCGTGGCGGCGAACAGTGTCGCGCTGGTGGCCGAAATCGAAAACACCGGCGCGGTGCCCGCCACCCCCATAATCGTCGATTCAGCCAATCCCAGCGAATTACTGGCCAGATGGGGCGCGGACTCGGGCAGGGCGGGGGCGGTGTTCATGGCGTTCCGTCGGTGTTTTTTTTAGAAAGGGAATGCGCGCATCATCGCCAAAAATAGCCGCTTTAATAAATAAATTGGCTTTATTGATTAATTAGAAATTGTTGTGATGTAACAGGCTGTTGAAAAATGGTTTCAACAGCCTGTTAAAGCAAGCCAAGGAT
>DYMR01000039.1:0-4064 GCA_020721485.1 Halothiobacillus neapolitanus
GCGGTTGCTCTACCAACTGAGCTAAAGCGGCAATGGGCGCGCATTCTAATCGCAGGGCGGAATGCTTTGCAACCGATCCGCGCGGTTTTTTTATCGAAGGTGACGCGCGGCTTGTCGCTCACCGTCGAAAACCAAGCTCGGCACCACTTCGGCGGGACGCGCCAGCCATTCAGCCAATATCGGCGCATCGCCGCCACTCAGCAGGATTTTCGGTGCGCGGGATTCTGCTTCGCTTAATCCGTCGATGAGCTGCGTGACCGCACTCGCCAGCATGAAGCGGGCGCCCAGATGCAGTGCGCCCGCCGTATCGACGGCCAACGCGCCACCCTCCGCGACGGTGCCCGGCTGATCCCAAGCCGCCGCGAGCCTCGGTGCCAGCGCATTCAGCCCCGCACGCATGGCGGCCAGCGACGGCAGGATCACGCCGCCCCGGTGCTGACCATCGGCACGCAGGTAATCCACCGTAATCGCCGTGCCCGCCAGCACCACAATCGCATCGGTGTTGCTGGCGTGCTGTCGCGCGCCCAGCAGGGCGCACCAGCGATCCACCCCCAATTGCAGCGGATCCGCGTAGCCGAGCACCAAGCCACCGCAACGCGCTTTCGGCTTGAGCCAGCGCCGCCGTTGGGTCGGCCAATGTTCTGCCAGCACGGCATCCAGTGCCGCCTGTCGTGTTTCATCCGCCACGGCCGCGATGATGAATTGTTTAATTTTTTGCCCCTCCAGCGCCGCCACGAAGGGGGTGCGCCAGTCGGGTTCGACTTGCCAAGCGACCGCCTGAACGGAATCTTCCGGCCGGAGTTGCCACTTCAATCGGGTATTGCCCGCGTCAATCACACAAATCAAGGAATCTCTCGCACACTGGCGCTGCCGCCAATGATTAGGCTGTCACCGGCATCGGTAATCAGCGTTAATTCTCCGCGCGGGGTCAATGCCCCCGCCCGTCCTTCCGTCGTTTTTTCGCCCTGAACCCAGACGCTGACGCGCCGTTGCCAGAGCCGGTGGTTTTCTTGCAATGCCGCCACGCGCTGCGGCCACGACGCCGGCGCACGCAGCACTTCGCGCACGCTGCCCAGCAGGCTTTGCGCCAAGGATTGACGGCGCGCAGGGGTATCCGGTTCCCCAACCAGCAGGCCGGTCGCGGCGGATGGTGCGCCCTGTTTATTGGTCAGTGTATGGGTCAGTTTGTCGGTCAGATCATGGATGGGCGGTGCCTGCCAATTGAGCCCCGCCCCGATGATCCAATACAACCGATCGCGGTGCCGCCATGCTTCGACCAAGACGCCGCCGACTTTGGCCTCGTTCAGCCAGAGATCGTTCGGCCATTTAATGTCCACGGCGAACCCTTCCGCCCTCAGCGCATCCCGCAGTGCCGCTGCCGCCAGCAAGGCGACCGGCGGCGGTGCTTCATCCTCGTTAGGAACCGGCACGATCAGGCTAAACCACAGCCCTTGGCCGGCGGCGCTGATCCAGGCATGGCCATGCCGGCCGCGCCCCGCCGTTTGCGCTTCCGCGATACAGGCCGCCCACTCGGGGGGCGTTGTTAATGCCGCGAATGCCCGCTTGATCGCTTCTTGGGTCGAGTCCACCTCGGGCAGCACCCACACCACGCCCTGAGTTGCCGACGCCCAAGCCGGCCACGATTCGGCGGCGGTCATGCGCCGACCTGACACAATTCGGCGGCGGTCATGCGCCGCCCAGCCACGCAGCCCGGCGCGCTTGGGTTTCGGCATCCAGCGCGGCGTCTTCGATCCACGACAGTTGCCATTGATTGAGCACCGGTTCGCCCAACCGAACCACCCATCGCATCAAGCGCCCTTGGCGGAATCCGTCGAGCGTGACGGAATCACCGGGTTGATGACGGCGCAAGCGCGCACCAAACTCCGCCCCGCTGACCGCAAACCCATCGAGCGCGATCAGTTCATCGCCGGCAACCAAGCCTGCCCGCGCAGCCGGCCGATCTTCAAACACGAGCTGCACGCGCGCGACGCGGGGCTCATCGCCCCCGATCACGGCACCCATATCGACCGCCGCTTGAGCCGCCTCCGCCACCGGCACGCAGGCGACGCCAAATTGGGCGAGTAGCGGCGCGAAGGCCAGCGGTTCGGTGCTGCGCAAGCCGAGATCGAACAGCACCGCCACCGCCGGGTGTTCCTGCGCACCGAGCAGCGACTCAATGGCCGCGCCGGGCGGAATGGGTTCCTGTTGATGCTGCTGCCAAAGTCGGCGCATGCGCGCGGGCAAATCTTCGCCCGCCAAGCGCAGCGTCAAATCGAGCATCAAGGCCAGCAGCCCGCCGCGCGTGTAATAACTGACGATGGCATTGACCGCGTTTTCGTCTTGCTGATAAAAGCGCGTCCAGGCATAAAAACTGGATTCCTCCAGCGTTTGCCGCGTCCAACCCTTGCCGCGCACCGCGCGATTGAGGGTATCCGCCAAGGCAGTCAGATACGCGGCGGGGGTGATTTTGCCGGACTGTGCGACGAGGTAATCGTCGAAATAACTGGTGAAGCCTTCAAACAACCACAACAGCCGCGTGGTCGCCGGCGCCGCCAACGGCAGGCCGGTGAATGCCGTCGGTCGAATCCGTTTGACGAGCCACGCATGGAAATACTCATGCGCGCACAGGGCGAGCAAGCGTTGATAGCCCGCCGACACGCCGGTTTCACCCAAGCGCGGCAGATCCTCGCGCGGGAAAATCAGCGCGGTGCTGTCCCGATGCTCCAATCCGCCAAAACCTTTGGCATCCAGCGACAGCAGGAACAAATACCCGTCAAACGGCACCGCGCCCCAAAAGCGCTGCACGGTGGCGCAAACCACCGCCAAATCGGCGGCGATTCGGGCGAAATCCGTGCGCGGGTGGGCGTTGCTCGCCACCAAGCGATGCGGCACGCCACCGGCAAGCCATTCCACCGATTCCCATGCGCCCATTTCGACCGGGTAATCAATCAGCGCCTCGTAGCTTTCTGCCGCATATCCGCCGAAGCCTGCGGCATCAACGACCTGGGCGGGCAGCGTGGTCGCCACTTTCCAGCCTAAGGGCGCGCCCGCCGCTTCAATCTGCACTTCGTGCCGCCAATCCTCCGCCCCATGCAGGCGCAGGAACACACTGGTGCCGTTGAAAAACGCATGGCTGCTGTCCACATGCGTGGTGCGCACGGAATAATCGTTGCCATACACAAGGGCGTGAATGGTGACGGGCAAGGCGGAAGGCGGCAGCGTCCAACGGTGTTGATCGAGGGTGTCGAGCGGGTGCGGACGGCCATCGCTCTGCGTCGCCGTCATCCCCACCCAATGCCGCGCGAAATCCCGAATCAGATAGCTGCCCGGAATCCACGCCGGCAGCGACAGCACCCGCGCTTCATCCGACGGCGGCACGGTCATCGCTACCGACAGATACCGGCTGCGCACCGCCGTCAACGCGACGGTGTAGCGAATGACGCGCTCGGATGGGCGATCAACCACTTGGCAATCAACCGCTTGGCAATCAACCACGCGCGCCGCCCTCGGCGGACGAACCGTTCGCCCCCCCTTCATCCGACCAGTCGCCCAGATAAGTAGAGTCTTCGACCATTAAATGATGCCCGCCCGGATGCACGCGGCGGTGTTTGATTTCATCGGGATGCCCCGGACGCAAGCCGCCGATCCGGCCATCAAAATGCAGGCGCAGCCCCGCCAGCGGATGGTTCAAATCCACGGTGACTTGATCGCCCTCCACCGCCAAGATCAGCATTTCGATCCGCCCATCCGGCCCTTGGGTTTCGACCATATTGCCGGGCACGACCTGCACATCGGCCGCGAAACGGTCGCGCGGCACGGTAATCACGGCGGCTTCGTCATGCAGACCGTAGGCATCCTCCGGCTCGATGCTCACCGCAAAAGGTTCGCCCTCGCCCTTGCCCACCAAGGCGGCTTCAAACGCGGGAATCAGGTTGCCGTACCCGTGCAAATACTCGAATACTCGGCCTTCGGTCGCGTCGAGCAGCACGCCATCGTCATCGCGCAATGCGTAGTCGAGCCGCACCACCATATTTTGTTCAACTTTCATGCAAACCACCTCTTAA
>DYMR01000039.1:4164-12212 GCA_020721485.1 Halothiobacillus neapolitanus
TTAATGGATTAATGCCTGATGCCACAACGGCAAAGTCACCAGCGCCAACAAGGTCGAGGCGGTGGCCGCCGTGGCATATAGGCCGGTATCCAGACCGAATCGGTCGCAGATCACCAAGCCCAAAATCATCGACGGCGTCGCACCCAGCAACACCGTTGCCGTCGCCGCCATGCCCGTCATGTGGGTGCCCGTCACCACGGCCAGCACGGCCAGCGGCATCCAACCCAACTGAATCAGCAAGGCCGGGGCAATTTTTTGCCAGTGCGCGCGGCTGCCGAGCGTGGATAGGTTCAAACTCATCCCCAAGGCCAGCAGCATAATCGGCACCACGGCCGCGCCCAGCCGATCCAAAAAGGCGGCGACATCCGGCGGCGGCGCCAGCCCGGATAAATTCAGCGCGCTGCCGATGACCGCGGCCCACAGCGGCGGCACCTTCAGCAAGGAACGCACCGGATGCAGGGTTTCCCCGTGGTTGCCGAGGCGCGAGGCCAAATAAATACCGAGCGACAGCAGAATCGGCGTGGCCGCGAACAAGTCATATTGAATCGCAATCGGCTTGCCCGCCTCACCATACAAACTGGAGAGCAGCGGCAGCCCGAGGTAGGTGGCATTGGGAAACGAGGCGGCCAAGAGCAGCGCGCCATATTCCCTGCGCGTCAGGCGCATGAATCGCCCAACCAGCGCCATCAACAACAGAGAGGAAAAAATGCCGGTGGCCGAAGCCAGCGCGATCTTGCCCGTATCCACGCCCAGCGGCGCGCGCCAGAGCACAGATAGCACCAGCGCGGGCAGAAAAAAGTAGTAGACGGCCGTCGTGAGCGCGGGGCGCGCACGGTCGGCGGTCAGGCCGCCGAGTGAGACATGACGCCACGCCACCCCCAGGCCGATGGTGGCGGCCATCTGAGCAATCACGCCGATCATGGCAACGGACGAACGATCACGCCACCCTTCCCGTCAGCACCACTTATTGTTGCGTGTCTTGCTGCGACGCGGCGATTTCTTCGCGCACTTTATCCATGTCCAATTCCATGACTTTGACGAGCAGCTCATCCAGCGCCGCACGCGGCAGCGCGCCCGCTTGGCTGTAAATCAGAATTTGCTCGCGGAACACCATCAAGGTCGGGATGGAGCGAATCTGGAAATACGCGCCCAACTGTTGTTCGGCTTCGGTATTGGCTTTGGCAAACGCCATCGCCGGATGATCCGCCGCCGCCGCTTCAAAAATCGGCGCGAAGGAGCGGCAGGGTCCACACCACGGCGCCCAGAAATCAATCACCAGCACAGAATGGTTGGTAATCAGGGCATCGATGTTGTCCATCGTGGCTTCGTGGATCACGGTCATGGCGCACTCCCAACTGAGCAATTCATACGGTAAAAACGATAAAAAACGACAACACCCGCGCAGACTGCCTGCCGGGCGCCGCCCTATTCAAAGGCGGCCATCATCGCAGAAAGATGCTTGAGCGTCAGGTCGAGCCGATCCGCCGCCAGCACCCGTTGGCGATCCGCCAGCTTGACCGGCAGGCGTTCCAACAGCCGATACACCAGCCAAACCGGGTCTTCAAACGAGGCCGTGGCGAGCGCGGGATCATCCGACGGCAGCAGGCGAGAAAGCAAGCGCTGCATGCGGTGCAGCATCGCATCCGTAGGACACAACCCCGCCGGCGGCAGAATCGAACAATCCCCGAGCCACAGACCATCGGCTGCGGTTTCAACCGACTGGGCAACAAATCGCTGCTCGCCGTAGCAGAGGATGTGCAACATGCCATCCGGCGCGAGGTCGGTATCTTGAATGCGCGCCGTGCAGCCCACGAGATGGAACGCCGCCGGCGGCGCCTCCGCAGCCGCCGACAACACCTCACTGCCCTGCTTGAGCAGCACCACCCCAAACGGCGTATCCGCACGCAACGCCGCCCGCACCATGTCGATGTAGCGGGTTTCAAAAATCCGCAACGGCAACAGGCCGCCGGGGAAAAGCACGGTATGCAGCGGAAATAAAGGCATCATCGGGGGCAATCGGTCGATCCTTTTCGGTGACACAGCGTCACAACAGAGCCATGAATGTAGCAGCAGTTGCCGAGATTGAGGCGCTGCGTCACCGCGCAGCCAACTGCGCCAATAATCGACCGTGCAGGCCATCGAAACTGCCGTTACTCATAATCAAGGCGTGATCGCCCGCCCGCAGCCCCGCGCTCAAGGTGGCCAAGACGGCATCGACCGAATCGGCCACGCTCAGCCGCTCGCCCAGCGGCGCCAGCACGCGCGCAGGCGACCACGGCAAGTTCGCCGGCGCATGAAACACCACCCAATCTGCCGCCGCGAGCGCGTCCGCCAGCTCCGCCTGATGCACCCCGGCCTTCATCGTGTTGGAACGGGGATCGACCACCGCCACCAAACGCCCGCCGGCGGGCAGCCGCTCACGCAGGGCGGCAATGGTGGCGGCAATGGCGGTGGGGTGATGCGCGAAATCGTCGTACACCGTCACACCGGCCACGGTGCCGCGCACTTCCAGCCGCCGCGCGACGCCAG
This sequence comes from Halothiobacillus neapolitanus, assembly GCA_020721485.1. Classification (GTDB taxonomy): domain Bacteria; phylum Pseudomonadota; class Gammaproteobacteria; order Halothiobacillales; family Halothiobacillaceae; genus Halothiobacillus; species Halothiobacillus neapolitanus_B. The sequence goes on from DYMR01000039.1 coordinate 6,694, forward strand.
AAAAGTCCGCCAGCGCGGCCAAACCCACCGCCGGCGGCACCCCCGCAAAGCGCGCCAAGGCCACCGCAGCCAACGCATTCAGGCGGTTATGCGCCCCGATGAGACTGTCCGGCAAGTCGCCCAACGGTGCGCCATTCAGCCAGACCGCGCGACCGTCCAACCGCCACGGCTGCGCCGCCTCGGCGGTGCCGAATCGTTCGACCGGCGACCAGACGCCCTGCGCCAACACCCGCTCCAGCGCGGGCGTGCCATCGGCCATCACCACCACGCCCTGATTCGGCACCAGCCGCAATAAATGCGCAAACTGCCGCTCAATCGCCGCCAGATCGGGGAAGATGTCTGCATGATCGTATTCCAAGTTATTCAGAATCACCCCGCGCGGGCGGTAATGCAGAAACTTGGATCGTTTGTCGAAAAACGCCGTGTCGTACTCATCGGCCTCGATCACGAAAAACGGCGTTTCGCCCAAGCGGGCGGACACTCCAAAATTCGCCGGCACGCCGCCAATCAAAAAGCCCGGCGCCAAACCCGCCCGTTCGAGGATGTGCGCCAGCATCGAACTGGTGGTGGTTTTGCCGTGCGTGCCCGCCACCGCCAGCACGAATTTATCGCGCAAAATTTCTTCGCCGAGCCACTGCGGGCCGGAACGGTAGCGCCGCCCGCTGCCGAGCAGGGCGTCGATCACCGGCATATCGCGGCGCATCACATTGCCGACGATGATTTCGGCATCGTCCGGCAAGGGGGCATTCATGTCGGTTTGCACCGCAATGCCCGCCTGCGCCAACTGCGTGCTCATCGGCGGGTAAATCGCCTGATCGCGCCCGGAGACCTCATAGCCCTTCGCCTGAGCCAACTGCGCCAGCGAGCCCATAAAAGTGCCCGCAATCCCCAGAATGTGAATTTTTTTCGTCATGCTTGCCCCGGCCATAGCCATAGATTCAGCCCGGCAATCAGCACACCGGAAACCACAAAATACCCCAGCGCCACCATCAACCCCACCAAGGCAGACAAATTCAGTGCTTGACGGGTCAACTGCCCTACCGCCATCAAATTCCACATGAACAGCAGCAAAATCGCGGCAGCGTACCCGCCCGAGACCGCATCTTTGGGCATGTGCAACCAATCACCCAACTGCCAGAACCCCGCCAGCACGAAGCCCAGCAGCGCCAATACCGCCACCACAAGCACCAAGAAGGGCCGCGCCACGGCCGACTGCCGCCAGCGCAAGAAGCCGCCAAAATACCCGCCGATCAGCAACAAATCCGCGACCGTATCGACCAAGCTTTGCATCACGATGTCGCGCGCCGATTCCGTGCCTTGCCCCGTGGCGAATCCGACCGCCAAGCCGCTGAGTACGAACAGGCACAGCACCGCCACCGTGCAGCCTCTGCCGATCTCCAAACCGTTCAAGGATTGCCCCAACCCCAAGGATCGACCGATAGGCGCTAAGCAATGTCGCATGCGAATCCTCGATGATTTTTCATAAAAAACGCCGCATTCTATCGGGAAAGAATGCGGCGCGCGGGCAACGAGCCAGGAAAACCGGTCTAAAAAATTAGCGAATCGGGCGCAGATACCACCATTCAAACAAGCGCTTGGCGTAGTGCAGCAGGCGGCAGGGCGGCGTGATGAACTGCCGCCGTGTATTGCGAAACACCAACACAGCGCGGTCGAGCATGTCCATCACGCAAATCAGCTCCCACTGAAAGGTGGCCGTTTGCGGCTGACCGGCGAACGCCGCCGCCATATTGCCGGCTGCCGCCGTGGCCATCAGATCGGCCATGTGGGCTTGTTTCGGCGCCCAGTCCGGTGCGGGGTAGCTGCCCGAATCCCCCACCACGAACACCCGGTCGAAGCCGGGCACGGCGGTGGTCGCTTCGGCCTGAATCATCCCGCCCGATGAGGTCGGCAAGGGGCTTTGCGCCAACCAAGCGGGGCCGGTCATGCCGGGCATGAACAGGATCAAATCGGCGGCAAATTCGCCCGCTTCGGTCACGATTTTATCCGCCTCGAAGCGCAGCGGCTTGGCGCCCAACTCGGTGCGAATGCCGAGTTTGTCCATGCGCGCCAACAGGTGATCGACCGCCTTTTCGCCCAAGCGATTGCCCGGCCGCGTCGCACCGTTGAAAAACACCAGTTGAAACTGATCGCGCCGCCCCTGTTGACGCAGCAAGCGATCAATGCCGAACAGCAGCTCGAACATCGGCCCGCCGCGCACCGCCGAGGGTTCGTTCGGATTGGTGCCAAACCCAAAGGCAATGGTGCCGCCGGTCATGCGCGCCAACCGATCACGGATGCGCTCCGCCGCGTCGATGCCTTCGCACACCGCAATCGCGTGCTCGATACCCGGAAGCTTCTTCAGGAAGCGCCCGCCACTGGCGATGATTAGGCCATCGTTCTCGACCGAAATCTCCGCCTCGCCTTGCATCACCTGCACTTGCCGCGCGTCCTCGCTCAGCCCCGTCACCCGGCCGGGAATGAACTGCACATTCAAACGCTGCATGAGCGGGCGCAAATCCACCAGAATGTCGTTCCGCTCGCGCTTTTTGGCCGGAACCCAAATCAGGCTGGGGAAATACTGCAAGGTCGGTTCCGGCGCGATCAGGCTGATTTTGGCCTGCGGCATGCGCTGGCGAAGCTGACGAATCGCCGTAACTGCGCCAAAACCCGCACCGATGACCGTGATCCGCGCGACGCCGCTGACCAAACTCTGCGCGACGCTCATGCCGCCTCCGTCTCGCCGGGCGCACGCCCAACATCGGCGCCACCGCAAAGCGCGTTGGCCGGCACCGCCACATCGATGCGTTTAGGTTTCGGCAAATTCAGCGCATTCATTTTGGCCACAAACGCCGCGCAATCCATGCCCGCGATGTACGGGTTGATGGACTTTTCTTGTCCCACCGAACTGACGCGCTTGCCGTTGTAGTCGTGGCCGGGGTAAATCAGGGTTTCATCCGGGAACGAAAGCAGCTTGTGGATGCTGTCGTACAGCCGTTCCGCCGAGCCTTGTTGAAAATCGGTGCGGCCACAGGCGTCGATCAAAATCGTATCGCCGGTGAACAGCCGATCGTTCCAACGGTAACTGGTGCAGCCATCGGTATGCCCCGGCGTGGCAATCGCTTCGATGGTGATCGAATCCATGCTCAGGGTTTCACCATCGGCCAACAGCCGGTCGGCGCAGATCAAGCCCGTGCCTTTGCCCGCCACAAATTCCGACGCCAAACTATGCCGCAAGCGCCCGCCACCGGTGATGTGGTCGGCGTGCACATGGGTTTCCAACACATATTTCAGCGTCAAACCCAACTGCGCGATCAACGCCTCGTCCCGCGCGAATTGCTCGTGCACCGGGTCAATCAGCAGCGCCGAACGGGTGGTTTCATCTGCAATCAGATAGGTAAAAGTCGAAGTCGCTTCATCAAACAACTGCTTAAAAATCGCCATTGCCGCACTCCCCAATAAATTACTTATGCATACATCAGTTATTTTAGCCGAATTACCATCCAATGCCAGTATTTCCCCCGCAACACGATAAACCCGGCTATCCTGCCCCTCTCTCGGTCAGCACACAGGACACCATGGCCTCGCCGAACGCCTTCGACACCGACCCGCGCGCGCCCGCATTGCGCCGCTTTCTCGAACACCACCTGCCCGCACTGGAACGCCCGCCAATTTTGGCCAGCAGCGATGCCAGCGCCCGCCGCTATTGGCGCATCACCCACGCCGATCAGCGCAGCGGCATGGTGATGGATGCCCCGCCGCCCGGCGAGGCCATCGCCCCATTTTTAAGCGTGGCCGACCGGCTCGAAGCCGCCGGCGTGCCGGTGCCTCAACGCGGCGCGGTCGATTTAGAACAAGGATTTTTGTTGCTCGAAGATTTGGGCGACTGCACCCTCTTCCAGTGGCGCCACGGGCATTCCGTGCAGGCCGTGGAAGAAAAACTCGCCGAAGCCGTGCGCTGGCTGCCGGTGATTGCCCGCGCCGATGCCAGCGGTTTACCCGTGTTTGATGCCGAACGGCTCAATCGGGAAATGAACCTATTCCCCGAATGGTATGCGCCCCATGTGGCGGCCCACCCGTTCACCGCCGCCGACCGCGCCACTTGGCAGGCGGCACGCGATCTCATCAGCGCGCGGCTGATTGCCCAACCGCAAGTGTTTGTCCACCGCGATTACCACAGCCGAAATTTAATGGTGCATGAACACAGCGGCGCGCTGGTCACGATTGACTTCCAGGACGCCGTGACCGGCCCCTTGGCCTACGATTTGGTGTCATTACTGCGCGACAGCTACATCGCCTGGCCCGAACCTTTGGTCGAATCCATGCAAGCGCTGCTGTGGCACTCTCTGCCGGACACCCTGCGCGGTGGCCGCAGCCTGCAAGAATTTCAACAAGATTTCGCCTGGGTCGCCGTGCAGCGCCACTTAAAAGTATTGGGGATTTTCGCCCGCCTCAGCGAACGCGACGGCAAACACGGCTATTTGAAAGACATCCCGCTCACTTGGCAGCACCTGCACAAGGCGCTGGCCGCCCTACCCGAACTGGCGCCCTTCACCGACTGGCTGACGGCCTTTGCGCCGGGCGATTCGGTCAAATAACTTCGGTCAAATAACTTCGGTTAAATAATTCGCGCCAATTTTCTCATCCACACCCGCCCGCCTACTGCTTGGGCTGTGGCGGAGGCACCGGCTTCCAATTCGTCCCGCTCGAACCCGGCGCACCGCCGGGAAACTGGCCGGAAATCCCCGGATTTTTGTATTCGTACTGCTGCACCGGCGCGGAGGGCGGGGAATACGGCGGGCGCGGGCGGTGATGCGGCGGGTAATAGCCCGGATACGGATTACCGTAGGGATCGTAATACGGCGAATTCTCGATGACCTTGTTCTCGATCACCGTTTTATGTTCGCTGTGCTTCGGCTGCTTCGCCGCGCGTTCTGCCGCTTTAGCCGCCGCCTTCCGGTCTTCCGCCTGCCGCTTATCGTATTGTTTCGCCAGTGAATTAATACCCTGCTTATCGCTGCCCGTGCCGGGGTTCGGTGCCTCAATCACCTTTTCTTGCGGATTGTTTTTGCACGGCGTACCGGAAAACTCCGTCACCCCGTTTTTGTCCTTGCACTGATACACCGTCGCCTGCTCGGCTTGCACGACATGTGCAGCGGCCAACCCCAGCACACACACCGCCCCAAGCCCACACACTTGCCGAATCATGCTGCCGCTCATCGCCGCCCCTCCGCCGCCGCTGCGGCATCCTTTGGTTATATTGGAGAAAATACACCCGCAGCAGGGTTTCTTCTACTGACGACAAGTAAACACGATGTACTTGAAATTTTTGTCTTCGCCAACGCCAAAACCAACAAAACGAGAATGCAGGGATGAGCCGTGAAACCAATTCAAACCGCATCACTCATCGCCAAATTCATCCTCAACGATCCATCATCGATCAAGGGGACTCACCACCCCGCGCCCGCCCTTATTCAACACATGGGTATAAATCATCGTCGTACTCACATCCGCATGACCCA
>DYMR01000040.1:0-10721 GCA_020721485.1 Halothiobacillus neapolitanus
CCTGCGCGCTGCAAGAGTTCGCGCACGGCGGTGGCTTGGTCGTAGCCGTGTTCGAACAGCACTTGCCCACCGGGGCGCAACACACGGCGCGCCTGTTCGATGATGCGGCGAATATCGCTCAGGCCGTCATCCCCCGCCAAGAGCGCGCTCGCCGGTTCGAAGCGGAGATCGCCTTGCGTTTGATGGGGGTCATCCCGCCGTAAATACGGGGGGTTGGCGAGGAGCAGATCGACCGAGGACGGCGCCAAGGCCGCAGTCCAATCGCTTTGTATCCAGCTTAAGCGAGCGGCCAGTGATGCGGGCAGAAGCTGCCCCGCATTGCGCTGTGCGACGCGAAGTGCCGCTGCGCTGGCATCCACGCCGATCATCTGACTCTGCGGTCGTTCGGCCAGCACGCTGATCGCAATCGCCCCGCTGCCGGTGCCCAAATCCACCACGCGAGTCGCTGGGTTCATCGGCAGCAAGGCGCAGGCCCATTCGACCAAATGTTCCGTTTCTGGGCGGGGAATTAAGGTTGCCGGCGTAACAAAAAAACGGTGCCGCCAAAAATCCCGATACCCCAGCAAGTACGCCACGGGTTGACCCGCCGCGCGGGCGGCCAGCGCCCGGCGCAGTGGTTGGGCAACCGCCCCAGGAATCGGGGTTTCCGGCATGGCCCAACATTGGCTGCGGCTGAGGCCGGTGAGCCCTTCGATCAAGGCTCGAAGATCAGCCTGCGCCGATTCATCCCGCCCCAGCAGCGCCTGCCCTTCCGCCCACAACACGGCGAGAGGCACGGGCGGTTCAGCCGATTCCGACGGCGACATTCATCGACCTTCCTGCGCCAGCGCCATCAGTTGTTCTGCCTGATCGGTTTGGCGCAATGGCTCGATCACGGGGTTCAAGTCCCCGCCCAGAATACGATCGAGCTGATACAGCGTGAGGTTGATGCGGTGATCGGTCACGCGCCCTTGAGGGAAGTTGTAGGTGCGGATGCGTTCCGAACGATCGCCCGAACCCACCAGCGCCTTGCGGGTGGCGGCTTGTTCCGCCTGCGCGCGTTGTCGTTCCTGATTCGCCAGCCGAGACGCCAACACCGACAGCGCCCGCGCTTTGTTTTTATGCTGTGAGCGTTCGTCTTGGCACTCCACCACCATGCCGGTGGGCAAGTGGGTGATTCGAATGGCGGAATCGGTTTTGTTGACATGCTGCCCGCCCGCGCCGGAAGAACGGAAGGTGTCGATGCGCAGCGTGGACGGATCGAGCGTGATCGCTTCAGCCTCCGGCACGGCGGGCATCACCGCGACCGTTGCCGCCGAGGTGTGAATTCGGCCCTGCGTTTCGGTGGTCGGCACGCGCTGCACGCGGTGCGCACCCGATTCAAACTTAAGCGCGGCGTACACGCCTTCGCCGCTGATTTTGGCAATGGCTTCTTTGAAACCGCCATGCTCGCCCGGCTGTTCGGAAAGCACTTCACTGCGCCAGCCGAGGGTATCGGCATAACGCAAATACATGCGCATCAAATCGCCGGCAAAAATGGCCGCTTCATCACCGCCGGTTCCCGCGCGCACTTCCAGAATCACATCGCCGTCATCGGCGGGATCATGCGGCAGCAAAAACTGCTTCATGGCCGCATGCACCGCATCGCGTTCCGCCGATAACGCGGCCAATTCTTCATCGGCCAAGGCCGATAATTCGGCATCCGCTTCTTGGCTCATCGCCTGCGCTGATGCGATTTCCGAGGCAAAATTTCGCTCGCGCTGAAGTAATTGCACCAAATTATGCAGGCGGGCGTGTTCGCGAGAATACGCACGAAAGCGGGATTGATCCTCAATAATCTGCGGATCCGAGAGCAACGCGGTTAATTCTTCATACCGCTCGGCAAGAACAAACAGTCGATTGAGCAGGGATTCAGGCAGCATGAAGGCACCGTGCCCGCACGCGGGCGCGAAAGTAAGGAATCAGTGGACATGGTTATTGGCCAGTGGATTCGGGAGATAGCCCCAACACATGCTGAACCGACTGAACCGTAGGCAAATCCCCCGTGGCACAGGCTTCGCGCAGCACGACTGTGGGGCGATGAATCAAGCGATTGGTCAGGGTATTGGCGAGAAAATCCAACACCTGATCCGGCTCCTTGCCCGCCGCCAACAGTGAACGGGCGCGAAACAGCACATCATCGCGGGTTTGTTCCGCCTGCTGACGGTAGGATTTAATCAGCTCCGCGCCGGTTTGCAGTTTGACCCAATCGAGAAAATGCCCAACTTGGTGATTGATGATTTCTTCCGCTTGCGCTGCCGCCGCCACCCGATTTTTCTGCCCTTCGTCGATCACGGATTTCAGGTCATCGACCGTGTACAAATACACATCCTGCAAATCCGCCACTTGCGGCTCAATATCGCGCGGAACGGCAATGTCCACCATAAAAATCGGGCGCCGTTTGCGCTGCTTGAGCGCCTGCTCCACCGCGCCCTTGCCCAGCACAGGCAAAGGGCTGGCGGTCGAGGCAATCACCACATCGGCTTTGTATAAATGCTGCGAAATTTCAGGCAAACCGATCGCGATGCCGCCGAACTGTTCAGCCAGATGATGCGCGCGGTCAATCGACCGGTTGGCGACGATCATTTGGGTCAAGCCGCTGCCATGCAGGTGGCGCGCGCACAATTCAATGGTTTCCCCTGCGCCAATCAGCAAGGCGGTTTTATGGCTTAAATCGCCGAAAATTTGCCGCGCCAAACTGACCGCAGCAAAGGCTACCGAGACCGGGCTGGCGCCGATTTGGGTGTCTGTACGCACTTGTTTGGCGACGGAAAAAGTGTGCTGGAACAAGCGGCTGAGCACCGGCCCGAGGGCTTGCGCATCTTGCGCAATCGAAAATGCATCCTTGATTTGCCCCAAAATTTGCGGCTCGCCCAACACCAAGGAGTCCAAGCCGCAGGCCACCCGCATCAAATGGCGGATGGCGCGTTCATCGCGGTGGTCATACACATACGGGGCAATCGCTTCGACCGGCAATTGGTGATACGCCGCCAACCATTCGACCAGCTGCTCGCTCAGGCAATCAGAATGGGTGTAAATCTCGGTGCGGTTGCAGGTGGACACAATGGCCGCTTCTTTCGCGCCGCATCCGCTGAGCAGTTCTGACAACGCCGACGATAGGCGATCCGGGGCAAAAGCGATGCGCTCACGCACATCGACCGGTGCCGTTTTGTGATTCAAGCCGAATGCGATCAGAGACATAGCGCGGAATTATAGCGCGGCGAAGGCCGCACGCGCAGCCTGGCCAAACAAATCAGTGTGGTTGCAATGAATTTTCGTCGAAGCAATGCGGGGAAAATCAGGATGCCGGCGATCAATCCCGCCGCCCCAAATCGTGCATCGGCAAGGTGTCGGCACGCGGCCACAGCGGTCGCCGCCGAAAACCCGCCACCGCCAACGAGACCAGGGCCAAACCCGCCACCGTCCAATTCGCCCAATGCCCCAAGGGATAGCCCGCGTTGAACCACGGCGCGGACAAGGCCAGCACCACGGTGATGATGACCCCCGTGGGCAACGGCCAATGGGCACGATCCAGCGAAGGCCAATAGTCCAGCCACCGCTGCGCCAACACGACGGAAACAATGCCAATCACGCTGCCGGCCAGAATATCCGTCGGCCAATGCACCCCCACCGCCAAGCGGGAAATCGCCAATACCGAGGCCACGCCAAGCATCAAGGCCGCCCAGCCAAGCGACAGGCGCAAGCCCACAATCAATAGAGCTGCCAGCGTGAACGCGGTGACGGAATGCCCGGACGGGAAACTGCCGTGATCGAGCCGATGCCCAATCAAATGGAAACTATCCATCGCCAGCACCGCCGGCGGGCGTGGTACATCCAAAATCGGCTTGATGGTGTGGGTGACCAGTGAGGCAATCAACGCCGCCAACAACAGTAAGGCGCCCAATTTTGGGCGCCACAGCAAGACGGGCACCAATAAACCCAAGGCCAAATAGGTATCGGCAAAGGAAGTCATTCCCGACCAAAATACCGGAGATATGACCGATAAGTTATTGAAATAATGAAATACATCGACCTTCCAGCCGGGCATGACGCTCAGCAAGATCAGCGCAAAGCTGGCGGTCATGGCATAAACGCACATCAAGCGCGCGCCCGGCGCTTGGCACAGCGCAGGCGATTTCAACGGAGCGGGGGAATCAGTCATGGGGCGTCGTACCGGTCAAAGCTTGACCCGGCAGACACCACGCAGCCGTCTCAAGTTCCGCGCGATCATCCGGGCGAATGTGGTACGACTGCACGGTGTTGGATTCGTAATAAGTGCGTGACAGCATTTCCGAGAGCACGCCGGTGAGCAAAATTTGCACCGACATCAACATCAACATAATGCCGACCATGAACAAAGGGCGGTCGCCGATGGATTCCCCCAACACTTTTAGCAGCAGCAAATACGCCAAAATACCGCCGCCGAGCGTGCCCAGACCCAAGCCCAACATGCCGAAAAAATGCGCCGGGCGTGCGGCAAACCGCATAAAGAAATACACGGAAATCAGGTCGATAATGACGCGGAAGGTACGGGAAAGGCCGTATTTTGAGGTACCCGCCGTGCGTGGATGATGGGCGACCACTTCCTCTTGAATGCGGCGGGGCGAAGTTTGAGTGGCCATCCACGCGGGAATAAAGCGGTGCATTTCGCCATATAAACGAACCCCTTTGATGACCGAGGCGCGAAACACCTTCAAGCTACAGCCATAATCATTCAAGGTGACGCCCGTAATTTTGCGAATCAATCGGTTGGCGATTTTCGAGGGCACTTTGCGCAGCCACAGATTGTCTTGGCGATTTTTCCGCCAACCGGCCACCAAGTCCAAATCTTCATCGAGTAGGCGACGCACCATGCGGGGAATGTCGATGGGATCGTTTTGCAAATCGCCATCCAGCGTGGCGATCACTTGCCCGCGCGCTAAATCAATGCCGGCTTGCATGGCCGCCGTTTGCCCGAAATTGCGCGCGAGCGGCACCAATCGCACATGCCGTCCGTAGCGCGTTTGCGCCGCACGGATATTCGCCACGGTTCGATCGTTTGAACCGTCATCAATCAACAGAATTTCCCAATCGGCAGAATAGTCCGCCAACGCTTCATGCACCCGCGCGAGCAGCGGCGCGATGTTGTCTTCCTCGTTGAATACCGGCACCACCAACGACAACGGCACCATTGCGCACTCATTCATTCCGAATTCCCCAAGGCGGCTCACGCATGAAAGCGCGGGATTTTACGCGATTGCGCCCGATTCGCCCAAAGAACGCTGCAACGCCTTGCCGATCACCGCTTGTGGCGTGATGCCCACAAAAACCTCAACCACGCGCTGATCCGCCACCAGAACGACCGTCGGCGTGGCCATAATGCGCAACGACATGGCCAAGGCGCGGTGCTCTGCCACGGGCAAAACACAAACACGCCCTTCGAACTCGGCGCGCAAACTGGCGACGGCTGGCGCCATGCGTCGGCAGGCCATGCAATGTTCTGCTTCAAACACTAAAAGCACCGGCTGATCCGCCGATTCGCCCTGCGGCGCACACGCCGGCCAAAGCGCCGCCGGTACCGGCTGACCGCGCACCGATCGGGCGCGCCGCACCACAATCCACTGCCCCAACAACAGCAAGAGCACAAGCCCCACCAACACCAAAGGAACCGTCAAATCCGGCATCCCAATCCCCTCCTCAAAACAGGTTATTGAAAAAAGACCAGGAAGTCCTTTGTCAACATCCTGCTAAATTAGCGTAACGAATTATTCGGAGCCTATTCATGCCCACCGCCCGCCCCGCCTTTTTGCTGCGGCATCAACGCCCCGCCACCATCCGCACAAGCCCGCACCCCACCGCCTTGGCACAACGCTGGGATCCCACGGCGGGATTTCGCCTTATCCACCACCCCGCCCTGGTGAATCCCGGCGATTTATTACACCGGGCGCGGCAATTGGCGCAGCTTGAACGCAATACCCGGTTGTTTTTGCGTGGAGTTCCGGCGAATCATGTGCTGCTGTGGGGCGCGCGCGGCACCGGAAAAAGCTCATTGATTCGTGCCATTTTGAGCCAACACGGCGGTGCGGCGCTCGGCATGATCGAACTGGAACGATCGGCCTTACCTTTCTTGGGCGATTTGACCCAAATTTTGGGCGATCATCCGCAGCGGCGCTACATTTTATTTATCGACGATCTTTCGTTTGAATCCGGCGACCCGAGCTACAAAGCGCTCAAAGCCTTGCTCGATGGCTCCCTCATGGCACCGCCGGACAATGTGCTGGTGTATGCCAGCTCAAACCGTCGGCATTTATTACCCGAATCCATGCAGGAAAATCTCAGCGCGCAAATGATCGACGGCGAATTGCACGAAGGCGATGCCATTGATGAAAAGGTGTCGCTCTCCGAACGATTCGGCTTGTGGCTGGCCTTCCATCCGTTTACGCAGGCGCAATATCTCGCCATTGTGGCGCATCAACTCCAATCGCTGGCCGATTTACCAGAGACTTCAACCGATCCAGAGCATTGGCAACCCGCCGCGATCCAATTTGCCCGCTTACGCGGCTCCCGTAGCGGTCGGGTTGCGCAACAATTTGTGCGGTACTGGCAAGCCGAACAAACCGCAGAGTTGAATTAATTTTGTGCAAAGGTCATTTTCTCTTTACGCAATATGGCAAATAAACAACACCCGTTAAAAAAAAGTAGCGCGAGACAGGCAAAGGGCTTGTCTTTACAGGGATTTAGTTTATTGTCGCTAGTCGTGTGACTGCGGATCGACCTCAGCTCACCCAAGTGGCGTGTTTTCGTGCTGAAGCGTCACTCGGTCTGTTTTGCCGGCACGGGTTCGTGAGTTTTTTCTGATGATGAATATCTATGTAGGCAACCTGTCCTATCAATCCACCGACGCTGATGTGCGTGGCGCTTTTGAAGCTTTCGGCGAAGTTAAATCCGCCAAAGTTATTCAAGATATGGCGACAGGTCGCTCTAAAGGCTTCGCGTTTGTAGAGATGGCCGATAAAGCCGCTGGCGAAACCGCCATCGAGCAACTCGACAACAGCTCACTGAATGGCCGCAGCATTCGTGTAAACGAAGCCCGTCCGCGTGAGCCGCGTGAGTTCCGTCCGCGCCGCTAAGCGCTAACCGCCGGCGTTTGCCGGTTTTGATTTGAACAAGCCCGCTCGTCGGGCTTTTGTTGTTTAGTGGAAATTAAGTGGGGCTTATAAAAAACGGCTCGTCAATATTTTCCACCCCCACCCCAGCCCTCCCCCCTCAAGGGGGAGGGAGTATTTCAGCCTACTCACTCAAGGGGGAGGATGTATTTCAGCCTGCTCACTCAAGGGGGAGGAAGTATTTCAGCCTACTCACTCAAGGGAGTGGTATCGCCGCAAGGATGTAGCCGATCGGGATCGTCCGCACCTCAGCCTACTCTCAAAGGTAAAGTTGTGTCGCGAATCGTCGGCACCCGCTTAGGCATTTAACGCACCCACGATCCGCCGCGCGACCCGTCCGCTCATCTGACACATCAACTCATAGCTGATGCTGGCCGACTGCTGCGCGATTTCATCTACCGGCAAGCCCTCTCCCCAGCACACCACTTCATCGCCAACGGATGCGCGAATGCCGCGCAAATCCACGGTCATCAAGTCCATCGACACACGCCCGATCACGCGGGCACGCTGCCCCTGAATCAAAATCGGCGTGCCGTCCGGCGCGTGACGGGGATACCCGTCGCCATAACCAATCGCTACCACGCCCACAGGCATGGCTTCGGGGGCGATAAATCGTGCGCCATAGCCAACGCCCTCGCCGGCAGCCACTTGCCGAATCGCAATCAGGCGGGTGCGCAGGGTCATCACCGGCTTCAGTCCCCAGGCTTCGGCAGTTCCTTCGGTCATGGGATTGCCGCCGTAGATCATGATGCCGGGGCGCACCCAGTCCCCGCCCGCTTGAGGAAAACGCAGTAACCCCGCAGAATTACACAAACTTTTCTCGGCATTCAAGTCGCCTGCGACTTGTTTAAAGCAAACAATTTGCTGTTGCGTTGGGGCTGGATCAGATTCATCTGCCCGCGCGAAGTGGGTTAAAACCCCCGGCGATGGGCGAATGCCTCGGAGCTGGCTCAGCCGTGCATACGCGGTGGGAAATTCGTCCGGCGTGAATCCGACCCGATGCATGCCGGTATCGAGTTTCATCCACGCGGTTAAGGGCAGCCCGGCCAGCCCACGCCCCAGCGCATCCAATTGGCTGGCGTGATGAAATACGGGCTCAAGAAACCGTTGGGCGGCGCGGCGTGCCTCGCTCGCATCCATAATCCCTTGCAGCACGAGAATGCGCTCGGTCATTCCGGCTTGGCGCAGCGCCTCGCCTTCGGCCAAGCTGGCGACCATCCAACCGTCCACTTGACCGCGCAAGGTTTGCGCCACCGTGGCCGCGCCATGACCATAGCCATCGGCCTTGACCGCCACAAAAATTTTTCGCCCCGACGCCGCCGATTTCGCTCGGTCGGCATTGTGGCGCAAGGCATCCAGATCAATGCTGAGCTCGGCGCGACGCAGGGCGCGGGGTGCCACAAATGGAATGTGCACCGGGGCGGCGCGGGGCAGAGTTTCGCTCACTCTTCGTACCCCGGCGGGATGCTGTCATTCGGGGTGTAGTCTTCGAAGCGGGTATTTTGCCCCCGGAAGGTCAGAAATAAGTTGCCGATAGGCCCGTTCCGTTGCTTGCCGATGATGATTTCCGCCATGCCTTTTTGTGCGGATTCTTTGTCGTACACCTCATCGCGATAGATGAACACAATCAAATCCGCATCCTGCTCGATCGCCCCGGATTCACGCAGATCCGACATGACCGGGCGCTTATTTGGCCGCTGTTCGAGTGAGCGATTCAACTGCGACAGCGCCACGACCGGCACCTCCAGTTCTTTGGCGATGGATTTAAGTGATCGGGAAATTTCCGAGATTTCGTTGGTGCGGTTTTCCTTGCTACCCGGGATCTGCATGAGTTGCAGGTAATCCACCACGATCACGCCTAAGTCGCAGGTGCGGGCCAGACGGCGCGCCCGCGAGCGCAAATCGCCAGGCGACAGCGCGGGGGTGTCGTCAATGTGAATTTCGGTTTGGCTCAAAATGCCAACGGCGGAAGTCAGGCGATGCCAATCAGGATCATCCAGCCGCCCGGTACGCACCTTGGTTTGATCGACCCGGCCAATCGAGGACAGCATCCGCAGCGCGAGCTGTTCGCCGGGCATCTCCATCGAAAAAACCGCAACGGCTTTGCGTCCAGAAATGGCGATGTGTTCAGCCATGTTCATCGCAAAGGTGGTTTTCCCCATGGACGGTCGGCCGGCGACGATGACCAGATCCCCGGCTTGCAGCCCGGAAGTCATCGAATCGAAGTCGCTAAATCCGGTGGCATGCCCCGTGATCGGCTCTTCGCGGCCAAACAGTTCCGTCACCCGCTCCATGGCTTGCGTCATTAGTTCTTTAATGGGTCTGAAACCGCGTTTGACGCGCTCGCCCGCCTCGGCAATCGCAAAGATTTCGCGCTCGGCGAGCTCCAATACCTCGTGCGCCGTGCGGCCTTCGGGTTTGTAGCCCATCTCAACGATTTGTGTGCCGATCTCGATCAAGCGGCGCATCACCGAATGCTCGCGGATCGTTAAGGCATAGGCTTGAATGTTGGCGGCGGTGGGCACCGCATCGAGCAACGCCCCGAGATAATCAATCCCGCCGACCGATTCCAGCAAATCGCGTTTATTCAACCACTCGGCCACCATCACGGCATCAAACGGCTGGCTGGCGTCGGCCAAGCCCGTCACCGCCGCATAAATGTGCCGATGATCGGCGCGGTAGAAATCTTCGGGTTTTAGCAGATCACTGACTTTTTCCAGCGATTGCCCATCCAGCATCAAGCCGCCCAAGACCGATTGCTCCGCCTCTTGCGAATGCGGCGGCAGGCGCAAACCGGCCAAGGATTCAGCGGGTAAAGAAAACGGCGGGGAATACTCAGCGGGCATAATCAATCTCAGTTACGGCAATACACGCGGCATGATACCGGGTTCCCCATCCATCCCCGCGCAGCTACCGAGAATCATTACCCTGCAAGAGCTGTTGGCGCTGGCTGTCATAGGCCGGGTAGTTCTGATTGGGTGGCGGTTGCGGGCTTGGCGTGCCGATGCTGGGGTGTGCCATGGCATCTTGGGTTTTCAAGCTTTCATAGGCTGAACCTTGCCAAGAAGACGCGCTGGTGCAGCCCGCCAATAGCGCGAATGAACACAGTGCCAAAATTCCGCCCGAACGCGCCCCGTGCGACATACCCCCTCCTTAAGCCATAAAGCCCGCAAAACTCTTGCGATGAAATTGATACAGCCAGGTCTCGCTGACATCAGCCCCTTGAATGCGCAGCACACCGTTGAGTTCGACCGGCGTATCGACATCGACAAACAAATCAAACTCCGTCCGCCAGCGCGGTGTGCCAGCCACCCAATCGACCACGAAATTATCGACTTTGCCCGCCGAACTGGTGACGGAAAACACCGCATCTTTGGGTGGGTGGCGCTGGAACAGCTCGCTTTCCCACTCGATCACCAGTTTGACGGTGTTTGCTGGACGCGATCCGCCAAAATTCCCGCCGGGGCCGGCGCGCAAGGCCACTGCCCGCGCCAATTCGCCGTGCGGGAAGAAGGGTTCGTGTTCCGTCCAATACAGGCGATATTTGTAGTGGTAGCT
>DYMR01000040.1:10821-12203 GCA_020721485.1 Halothiobacillus neapolitanus
ATCAAGGCGGAATACGCCAAGGCTGGCGGATTGGCCAAGGGGCGAACCAAATGGGTGTTGTCCGAGCGCCAAACGACGAGCGTATCGGAATCATGCACTTCGGGGCGCCAACCGCGCAGGTGGCTATTCGGGGTTTCGCTGTACCAGAACATCGAAGTCAGCGGGGCAATGCCGAGTTGATCGATGGTTTTGCGGATGAATAAATGCGCATCGATGACCATTTCGGTATCGCCATCGAAGCGCAGTTCGAAGCGATAGGCGCCGCTGATGGACGGGCCATCCAGCAAGGCGTACACCACTACCGGATCGCCTTCATTCAACGAAGGTTCGAACCAGAAGGCGCGAAAATCCGGAAATTCTTCGCCCTGCGGCATGCCGGTGTTGATCGCGATGCCCCGCGCGGACATCCCCACCTGCCCTTGCCGCGAAATGGCGCGGAAGTAGCTGGCGCCTTGGAAGGTCGCCCAGGGTTCGCTCGCATGCCAATCGCCCACGCGACGCGAGCGCTGCACCCAAAATCCGGCAATGCCGGACTGCCCTGCCGGCACCTGCCGCAACGGGCTGTCTGCCGGCATGGTGAAATAATCTGGCCGATACTCGATTTCCCGCGCGCGGTCGCCATCGACTACATGCATGGCCACGGACTGTTTGAAATATTTGCCGAGCGGGCGAAAAGTAATGGGATACACCGAGCCGGTTTTCCCCCATAGCGCATCGGCGGGGTTGAAATTGATCTTCCCCGCCGCGTCGTAGTCGATTTGCGCAATGGCATCTGGCACGGGCGAAGGCGGCACCTGATACGGCGCTTTCGCCATTTCTTCCGCCCGAGCAATCAAGCTTTTGAAGGAAAAAGGCTTATTGGCACCAAAGCTCAGACCATCCGGCACAGGTTTCGGCGGCGGGGTTGTGCCCGCGCTGCTGCCATTGGCCGAACTGGCGGGGGGCGTTGGGGCGTCCGCTGCCTGCGCCGAGCCAAAACCCGCCGCCGTCAATGCCGCGACATTGGCCAGCGTGAACAAGAATGAACGCCGGGTCATTTCTGCGTCGGTCACAGTCGATGACGATGATCCCGTGGGTGTAACTTCAGGCGATGGCATTTCGGGCGAAGACATGGATTGACCTCAATCAAACACGAAAAACAAAAAATTCATCAAAAACAACGGGCAAAGAACAACAGGACGGGCTCAGCGCGCGCAAATCGCACGGGTCAGCTGATCGACCAATCGCCCCCAAGGGTCTTCTGTCGAAGCCTGCCAGGCATGGCGATGCAGACGCATGACGGCCTCGCCATCATCCAGCACCCGCGCCGCTGCCCGCGCCGGTAGGGTATGAATGCCTTCGATCAACAATCGATCCGCCAGTTCGGTACTGGCCGCCTTGGC
>DYMR01000041.1 GCA_020721485.1 Halothiobacillus neapolitanus
CCATCGCGCCAGATGAGGGTGGCCATGCGCCCGCAGTGCCCGCCGGCGCCACGGTAGGAGTAGAACCGTTCTGGATGGTTGACCGTACACAGACCGCCGCCGTGAATGGCGTGCAGCCCAGCCCGATGTAGCCGTCGCCGAGCCAATTGGAATAAATCTGCCCAGTATTTTCCGGGCGTTCCGGTGGGGGTGAAGGCGGCGGCGCTGTCGGTATCTTCGCGCATGAACGCAGTACGGACTTCTTCGCCGACTTCGAACGCGGCGGGTCCGATGGCGGGGCCTAACCACGCGACTATCGACGCGGTCGGGCCGGTGAAGCGGGCGATGGTGGCTTCGAGTACGCCTGCGGCCAATCCGCGCCAACCGGCGTGCGCGCAGGCGATTTCTTGCCCATCGGCGCTGGCGAAGACCACGGGCAGGCAATCGGCGGTCAGTACGGCGAGCACGGCATGGGGCTGGCGGGAGAAGGCGGCATCGGCGACCGGGCAGGGTGCCGGGGGCGTGGAATCTTCGGCGACGGCAATGCCGTGGACTTGTTCCAACCAACGCGGCGCGCTGGGTAAGTTCAGGGCGCGTCGGAGGTGGTCGCGGTTGTGTGCGACGGCAGCCGGGTCATCACCCACATGCGTGGCGAGGTTCAGGCAATGAAAGGGCGCGCCGCTGATGCCGCCCCAGCGGGTGCTGGTGCCTGCATGGATGCCGGGCGGTGCGGGCCAGTCGGCGGCGAGAAATCCGACGGAGGCTGTGTCCGCCGGGGGTTCATTCGCGCACATAGATGACCTCGGCGGCATCGTCGTCTTCGTCCTCGATGGGGCGGGCGCCCATCATTTGATCGCGATATTCTTGCAGCAGGGCGAGCAGTTCTTTGAAATCTTCCGGTAGCGGGGCTTCGAAGCGCATTTTTTCGCCGTTCACCGGGTGCTCCAGGGTGAGGTAGCGGGCGTGCAGTGCTTGGCGACCGAATCCACGCAAAATATCGACCAAGGCCGGGCGCGCCCGTGGCGGCAGAATCGGGCGGCTGCCGTAGACCGGATCGCCCACCACCGGGTGGCGAATGTGCGCCATGTGGACGCGAATTTGGTGGGTGCGTCCGGTTTCGAGCTGCACCCGCAGCCAACTGTGGCCGCCATACACTTCCAGCGGACGATAATGCGTGACGGCGGGCTTGCCAAAGGCCGTGACGGCTTGCCGCTGCCGATCGCGCGGGTGTCGGCCAATGGCGGCATCGACCGTGCCCGGCTTGTTGACCGCGCCGGTGACGACGGTGTCGTATTCCCGCCGAATCTGGCGTGCGGCAAGCCGTTCAACCAAAATTTTGTGCGTGGCGAGGGTTTTCGCCACCACCATCACGCCGGAGGTCTGTTTATCCAGCCGATGCACCACGCCGGCGCGCGGCACCTGCACCAAGCTGGGGTCGTGGAACAGCAGCGCGTTCACCAGGGTGCCATCGGGGTTGCCCACAGCGGGATGCACCACCATATCGGCGGATTTGTTCAGCACGATAATGGCGTCGTCTTCGTACAAAATGTTGAGCGGAATCTCTTGCGGTTCGGCGGCGACTTCTTCTTCCAGTTCGGCCAATAATTCGATGTGCTCGCCGCCAAAGACTTGCGCGCGTGGTCGGGCGGGTTCGCCATCGACCAAGACATCGCCCTCTTTAATCCAGCCCTGAATCCGATTGCGTGAAAAATCCGGCCAGCACTGCGCCAGCGCCTGATCGAGCCGCATGCCGGCCAATTCCAGCCCCAAAGTCAACGAATAGGCCACTTGCATGGCTGATCTCCCGCGCCAAAACTGCCGCATAAAACAATAAAAAACGAGCGAACCCTGCGCTACGGCACTTGGTTAATGTTCCCGAATCTGCGATTATGCCGTGATTCATTTTTTATGCCGAATCACCGTATACCTCCCGCTTCAAGGATTTTTCAGTATGTCGTTCCCCGCCCTTGAACAGCAAGCGCTTTCCCCGAAAAAAATCCTGATCAGCCTGGTGGTGTGTAGCGCCCTGGCGCTGACCAGCGGTTGCTCTTGGTTCTCCAAAGACGACAAAGACAAGGCCGAATTGTCCGACCCGACCATTTCCGCCGCCCAGCTGTACGATGAAGCCTCCAGCGCCATGCGCCGCGATGATTACGGCACCGCCATCAAAAAATACGAAACGCTGGAAGGCCGCTACCCGTTCGGCGCCTACACCGAGCAAGCGCAGTTGGAAGTGGCGTACGCCTATTACAAATACGACGAGCCGGATTCCGCCATTGCGGCAGCCGACCGGTACATTCAGCTCCATCCGCAAGGAAAAAGTGTTGATTACGCTTTGTATCTCAAAGGCTTGGCGAACATGGGGCGCGGGGATTCCTTCCTGAACCACATCGTGCAACCGAACCTTGCCTACCGCGATCAAAGCATTTTGCGCAACGCCTACAAGGCCTTTAACGAGCTGGTCACGCGCTACCCGAACAGCAAATATGTGGAAGATGCCAGTGTTCGGCTGATTAAAATCCGTAACTATCTGGCCGCACACGAAATTTATGTGGCCGATTACTACATGCAGCGCGGCGCATGGCTGGCCGCCGCCAACCGGGCGCAATCGGCTTTGACCGAGTTCAACGGCTCGACCGCGACCATTCCGGCGCTGGAAATTTTGATTTCCGCCTACGACAAATTGGGGCTGACCAAAGAAGCGAACGATGCGCGGCAAGTGTTGGCCGCCACCCGCGCCGCCAACAAGATTCCTGCGCCGAAAGCCTGATTCCGGCGGGAGTTCACCGTGCCATCGCCCGATCTAACCCCGAGCGGGAATAAACCCCGCACGGTGTTGTTTGCCAGCCTGATTGGCACCACCATCGAATTTTTCGACTTCTACATTTTCGCCACGGCCGCCGCCTTGGTGTTTCCGCGCTTGTTCTTTCCGGACTCGGATCCGAACAACGCCATTCTGCAATCCTTGGCGACCTTCGCCATCGCGTTCTTCGCCCGCCCGATCGGCGCGGCGATTTTCGGTCATTTCGGGGATCGCATCGGTCGTAAAGCCACCTTGGTCGCCGCGCTATTGACGATGGGCGTGTCCACCGTGGCGATTGGCCTGCTGCCGACGTACGCGCAGATCGGGGTATGGGCGCCGGCATTGTTGGCGCTGTTCCGCTTTGGTCAGGGGCTGGGTTTGGGGGGTGAGTGGGGCGGCGCGGTGCTGTTGGCGACGGAAAATGCGCCGCCCGGCAAGCGCGCCTGGTACGGCATGTTCCCGCAGTTGGGCGCCCCGATCGGTTTTGTGCTGTCGAGTGGGACTTTTTTGCTGCTCGGCGCCCTGCTGACCGACGCGCAGTTTTTTGAATGGGGTTGGCGCGTGCCGTTTGTGGCGAGTGCCGTGCTGGTGCTCATCGGCTTGTATGTGCGGCTCAAACTCACCGAAACCCCGAGTTTTGCGGCGGCGATGGCGCGGGAAGAGCGGGTGCGGCATCCGTTTCTGGCGGTGTTCCGGCATCACAGCGGCGCGTTGGTGCTCGGTATCCTGATCGCGCTGGCAACCTATGTCACTTTCTACCTGATGACGGTGTTCGCGCTGACCTACGGCACCAGTCGTCTGCACTACAGCCGGGAATCGTTTTTGTTCGTGCAGTTGTTTGCGGTGTTGTTTTTTGCCGCAACGATTCCGATTTCCAGCCTGCTGGCCGATCGCATCGGGCGGCGGATCACGCTCATCGGCATTACGGTGCTGATTTTCCTGTTCGGTTTTGCCTTTGCGCCGTTATTTGTGGCCGGAAATTTGGCCTCGGTCACGCTGTTTTTAACGCTGGGCTTGGCCTTGATGGGGCTGACTTATGGCCCGCTGGGCACCGTGCTGTCGGAGTTGTTCCCCACCGCCGTGCGCTATACCGGCGCTTCGTTGGCGTTCAATTTGGCGGGGATTTTTGGCGCGTCACTCGCCCCGTATGCGGCGACTTGGTTGGCCGGACACTATGGCGTGCATGCGGTGGGCTATTACTTATCAGCCGCCGCTGCGCTGACTTTGCTCGGTTTGTGGCGCCTGCGCGAAACCCGGAATACGGCGTTCTAACAGCCTGTTAATCGGCGGTTCCGTGACGCGGAAGTCCACCCGCTCGACGGCGAGCCTGTGTGAAGCGCGTGGCAGAGCAGATTGCCTGCGTCGGGGGATTGCCATGGGATGTGGACAATCGCCGGCAGTGGCGCCGGCCAAAGTCGGGGCAGCCACTCGCGCAATGCGCCGAGGTTGTCGGGGGCTTCTGGGGTGCGGGCGTCGGTCTGATTCAGCGCAATCGCGGCGACGGGAATTTCGGCGGCGCGGAGCACCATCAGGGCGCTGAACAAGGCGCTGAGACTGCCGAGTCGATCCGGTGCAATCAACAGCACGGGCAGGCCGGTGTGCCGCGCCAAGTCGAGATTCAGGGCATCTTCCGCCAAGGGCGAACACAGCCCGCCCGCCGTTTCAATTAACCATACATCGGCTGCGCTGTGCGCTTGCGGCGGGAGCTGTGCGACAAAATCTTCCGAAAACCGTAACGATCGGCCTTCCATTCGGGCGGCTTCTGGCGCGGCGCGTGGTGCGAAAAAGCGCAGCGGGCAGACCTGTTCCAACGGCTCAATTTGACCGGCGGCACGCCACAGGGCGAGGCCGTCGGCGGGTTGTTTTGATCCATCGACGGGCGAGTAGCCCGTTTCTATCGGGACGGGCGCGCAGCCCGTTTCTACCGGTTTTCTGACGGCCACCCGTTGGCCGTTTTGCGTGAGTGCGGCGGCGAGGGCGCAGCCCAGCGTGGTTTTGCCCGCGCCGGTGTCGGTGGCCAGCAGCACCCAGCCGCGCGCAAAGGTCATGCTGTAGGGATCATGATCTAGGGCTCATGCCTGCGGTAGTGCCTGCCCGGTCAAACGGCGGTAGGCTTCCAGATAGCGGGCGTGGGTTTGCGCCACGATGTCGTCGGGAATGGCGGGGCCGGGGGCTGTTTTGTCCCAATCCAGGGTTTCGAGCCAGTCGCGCACGAACTGCTTGTCGAACGAGGGCGGGCTGATGCCGGGGCGGTAGCCATCAATCGGCCAGAAGCGGGAGGAATCCGGCGTCAGCACTTCGTCGATGACATGCAGGGTGCCGGCTTCGTCCACGCCGAATTCGAATTTGGTGTCGGCAATGATGATGCCGCGCGCCAGCGCATAGTCCGCCGCTTCTTGGTAGAGCGCGAGCGAGATGCGCCGAACTTCTTCCGCCCGCTGCGCGCCGAGGGTGGCGCTCATGGTCGCGAAGTCGATGTTTTCGTCATGCTCACCCACCGCCGCTTTGGTGGCCGGGGTGAAGAGGGGCTCGGGCAGTTTTTCGCCCAGTTGCAAACCGGCGGGCAGGGCGATGCCGCACACCGCGCCGCTGGCTTGGTAATCCTTGTATCCCGAGCCGATCAAATAACCGCGCACCACGGCTTCGATGGGTAGCGCCTTGAGCCGCTTCACACGGATGCTGCGCCCGAGCAGCGGCGCGCGCAAGGCGGCGTCGGGGATCAGGTCGTCGAGGGATTGATTCGGCATCAAATGGTTGGGCACGAGGTGCGCGAGTCGCTCAAACCAAAAATTGGCGATGGCGGTCAGCACCCGGCCTTTGTCGGGAATCGGCGTGGGCAAAATCACATCGAAGGCGGACAGGCGATCGGTGGTGACGATCAGCAATTCCTGCGCGTCGATGGCGTACATATCGCGCACTTTGCCCCGGTGCAGCAAGGGCAGTTGCGGCAGGTGGGAATCCATCAACGGGGCGGCAGGCGAGACGGCGGGTGAGGGAGAGGAAGCAGCAGATTGAGTCATAGTCGATATAATAGTTAGCTGGTTATTGAAATGCGCGCGATGGACGGCGAATTCTGCAAGGATCGCATTGTAGGGTCTATTGATGAAATGGGCACTGGAAATACGAACCCAGACCACCCTTCGCGGTGGCTGCGGTCAGGAGATTCACGATGCGTTGGCTTTCGGTTTTGCGGGCAATGGGCTTGGTGGTGTTCGGCTTGGGGTTGGGCGGGGCGCCGGCTGCGGCTTGGGCGAATTTTTCCCTGCCCTATGGTGATGCCGGGAATGCCTTGGATGTGACGGTGATCGGTGCCGATCATCCCGACGCGCCGCTGTTTTTATGGCTGACCAATCAATACGGTAAAACCCTGGGTGAGCGGGCGTTGGCGCATGCCTTGGCGCGGCGCGGGGCGACCGTCTGGCAAGTCGATGTGCTGGATTCGCTGCTGCTGCCGCGCTCGAACGACAGTGTGCGGACGCTCAACGGTCATGCCGTGGCGGCCTTGATTGCGGCCGGGGTGAAAACGGGGCGTCCGGTGGTGTTGGTGGGCTTGGATCGCATGGCGGTGCCAATTCTGCGCGGCTTGCACCACTGGCAGCGGTCGGTGCCGCAGACGACGGCGGTCGCCGGGGCGATTCTGCTGTTCCCGAATCTGTATCGCGGCACGCCGGTGGCGGGCATTCCGCCGCAGTTTTTGGGGATTGTTTCGGCCACCAATATGCCGCTGATGATTTTGGAACCCGAACGCGGGGTGAATCGCAATCGGCTCAGCAGCCTGCTCGATCAGCTTCAGGCGGCGGGTAGCCCGACCTACGCCCGCGTCATCCCGGATGTGCGGGATTACTTTCCGCTGCACTTGCATCAGCCGGAAAACGAGTCCTTGGCAGCGCTGCCCAGCCTGATGAAACCCGCCGAAGCGGAGGCGATGCAAGCCTTGCCGGCAGAATTGCTGCAAGCGGCGTCGTTGCTCGCCAAAACACCGCATCCGACCACGGTATTGCCGATTGATGAAGCACTCGAAAAGCCGCTGCAACAGCAATTCGGATTGATTGCGCATGAGCCGCCGACGCCGGCGAGCAATTTTGATCTCCCCGATTTGGCGGGCAACCTCGTGCGCCTGCGGACACCTGGTGCGCCGATGGCGGGCGTGACCTTGGTGAATTTTTGGGCGAGCTGGTGCCCGCACTGCATCGAAGAAATTCCGTCCATGAAAGCGTTGGCCGCGCACTACCCGCCGAATCAACTGCGGGTGTTGTCGATCAACTTCAAAGAATCTCCGGCGGCGGTGTCGGCGTTTATTCAGCCCTTTGGTTTGGATTTTCCGGTACTGATCGACCGCGATGGCGCCGTGGCCAAGCAATGGGGCGTGTTCGCGTTCCCCAGCTCGTTTTTGGTGGATGCGCAAGGGCGGGTGCGGTATTCCGTCAACGCCTCGATTGATTGGGATTCACCCAAAGTGCGGGCATTGATCGATCAACTGCTCGCCGCCCCGTCAACGCCGCCTGCGGTATCATCCCCGGCTCCAAATCATTGAACGACCGCCATGCGTGTATTGGGCATCGAAACCTCTTGTGATGAAACAGCCGTGGCCGTGTACGACACCGAGCGCGGCTTGTTGGCGAATCAAATTCATTCGCAAACGGCGGTGCATGCCCGCTTCGGCGGTGTGGTGCCCGAATTGGCCGCACGCGACCATGTGCTCAAATTGCCGCAATTGCTCCGCGCGGCGCTGGCGGATGCGGATTGTTCGCTGGCCGAGATTGACGCGGTGGGCTACACCCAAGGTCCCGGCCTGCAAGGCGCGTTGATGACCGGTGCCGCTTTTGCTAAAGGCTTGGCCGCCGCGCGCGGCTGGCCGACGATTGGGGTACACCATCTGGAGGGGCATATTCTCGCGCCGCTGCTGGATCGTCCGTCACCGGAATTTCCCTTTTTGGCCTTGCTGGTCTCCGGCGGGCACACCCAACTCATCGCCGTGCAGGGCTTGGGGGAATACGCGCTGCTTGGAGAAAGCATCGACGACGCGGTGGGGGAGGCCTTCGACAAATCCGCCAAACTGATGGGGTTGGGCTATCCCGGCGGCGCGGCCTTGTCGGACTTGGCGCAGCAAGGGCGGGGCGATGCCATTGCCTTTCCGCGCCCGATGACCGACCGACCGGGGCTGGATTTCAGCTTCAGCGGCCTGAAAACCGCCGTCTCGCTGGCCATCGCCCAAGGTCAGCCGCATGCCGATGTCGCGGCATCGTTCGAGCAAGCCGTCATTGATACCTTGGTGGTGAAAATCACCCGGGCGCTCAATCAAACCGGATTCACCCGGCTGGTGCTCGCCGGTGGCGTCGCGGCCAATCGCCCGTTGCGCGCGCGGCTGGCGGCGCTGATGGCCGCGCGGGGCGGCGCCGCGTTTTATCCGCCCACCGCGCTGTGTACCGACAACGCGGCCATGATCGCCCTTGTCGCCGCGCTGCGGTTAGCGAACCAAGACCGCGATGCCGACACCACCTTCAGCGTGCGGCCTCGCTGGCCTTTGACTGAGCTGAGCTGAGCTGAGCGAAGCGGGCTAATTCGCCTGCGTTACTTCTTGCCGATTTTCGGTTCCTCGCCGCGCCACAGCCGCCGGATATTGCGGTGATGGCGGGCGATCAGCAGCGCGGCCATGGCCGTAATCGCCAAGGTAATGACCGGCGAGGCGAAATACACCGAAACCAGCGCGGCCACCACCGCAGCCAACAAGGCGGACAGCGAGGAATAGCGCGTCACATAGGCCGCCGCCGCCCAAGCGGCGACGCAGAGGGCGCCGACCGGCGGGCTCAAAGCCAACAGCGCACCGGCGGCTGTGGCTACCCCTTTGCCGCCTTTGAAACCGAAAAAAATCGGGAACAAATGGCCGAGAAACGCCGCGAGCGCGGCGAGCGCCAAGGCCGCATCTGGCGCATGCAGCAGGCGCAGCACCAACACCGGCAACAACCCCTTGCCCAAATCGCCCAGCAAAGTCAGGATGGCAGCCTTCTTGCCGCCCAAGCGCAGCACATTGGTCGCGCCGGGATTCCCAGAGCCCGCGCTGCGCGGGTCGGGCAGGCCAAACAGCTTCGACACCAGCACCGCGCTGGCAATCGAACCGATCAAATAACTGCCCACGGCAATGCCGACGAGGGAATAGGGCGATGAAAAATCAACCATGGAAACGCCTGTGTGGTGGCCGGGGCGCAACACGCCCACGGGGAAGAAACCCTGCCGAAGAGCGCGAACGGCGCTCAGCGATGGCGCGCATTATCCCGAGTAACCCCGACTAATGGCAAACCCAACGCATCCCTGCTTTCTGCTGCCGGGTTGGTCGTTCCTGCCCGACATGTGGCAGCCGCTCATCGAACAGGCGCGGCAAGCCGGGTTGGATTGGCAACGGCTGATCCCCCTCGATGGCGTCGCCTTTGGTCGCTGGCTGCACTCGGAGGAGACCTTTGCGGATTGGCTTGGGCATGAAGTGCGCGGGTACGACCTGATCGGCTGGTCGCTCGGCGGACAGCAAATCATCGAGGCCGTGGCCAGCGGGCGCTGCCAGCCACGGCGCGCCACCGTGCTGTGTGCATCGCCCCGATTTCTCGCCGACCCCGACACGGGCTGGCCGGGCGTGCCCGCCGCACAACTGCGCGCCCTGCGGCGGCAAGTCAGTAAAAATCCGGCGCAGGCAGTGGCCGGATTCGATGCCGCCTTCGGCGTGCACCTGCCGCTACGGGCACGCTGCGAAGACCCCGTCGCCTTGTTGGCGGGGCTCGACGACCTTGCGCGCTGGGATCATCGCGCGTGGCTGGCCGACTGCCCGCCCGCGCTGCACGGTTTGTATGGCACCGCCGACCGCTTACTGCCCGACCTGACTTGGCTGCCACACGGCGAATGTGCCGGTCGGATACGGACAATCCCCGGTGCGGGGCACGACCTACCCTTTACGCAGCGCGCGGCGCTGTTGGCACAGATTTATTCGTAAATTCGTGCGCGGGGGATTCTGAGCTGCCGCTTCGCAAGGCGGCCTTCATACTGAATACGATTTTGGCGTGATCGCAGGACCTCGGTGTTTACGGGTTTTGATCGACGCAGGCGCTCGGTGGGAAGTTGTTGTCCGTGAATTGGCAGGCAATTTGGTGAAATTGCGGGGCGATGACGAGGAAGGCATCGACGAGGTCTGGGTCGAAGTGGCGTCCGCGTTCGGCGCGGATGATTTCGACGGCGCGTTCATGCGAGAAGGCTTCTTTGTAGACGCGGCGGCTGATGAGGGCGTCGTACACATCGGCGACGGCCATCAGCCGGGCGGGCATGGGAATGCGTTCGCCGGATAGTCCTTCGGGGTAGCCGCTGCCGTCCCATTTTTCTTGGTGGCTTTGGGCGATTTGTTTGGCCATTTCCAAAAACGGAACGGTGACGCCGAGCATGTCTTCGGCGCGTTCCAGCGCTTGGCGCCCGAGGACGGTATGGGTTTTCATGATCTCGAACTCGTCCGGGCTGAGAGGGCCAGGGTGAAGCAGGATTCTGTCGGGGATGCCCACCTTGCCGATGTCGTGCAGCGGGGCGGATTTGAACAGTCGTTCGCGGGTTTCCGCCGTGAGGTGGGGCGCGAAGCGTGGGTGGTTGATTTTGACGAGGTAGTCGGACAGCGCCCGCACATAGAGCTGGGTGCGGCGCAGGTGGTTGCCGGTTTCGTTGTCGCGGGTTTCGGCCAGTGAGGCGAGCGACATGATGGTGACATCTTGTACGGCGCAGACTTCATTGGTGCGCCGCCGCACTTCGCTTTCGAGAAATGCGTTGTTGTCGCGCAGGAAGTCGGCACTGGCTTTGAGCCGCAGGTGTACATCCACCCGCGCCATGAGGATTGGCGGGCTGATGGGTTTGGTGATGTAGTCCACCGCGCCGATTTTCAGGCCGATTTCTTCGTCTTCGATTTTGGAGAGGGCGGTGAGAAAGATGACCGGAATCTCGCTGGTGCGCGGGCTGGTTTTCAGGGCGCGGCAGACGGCGAAGCCGTCCATCACCGGCATCATGATGTCGAGCAGGATCAGATCGGGCTGCCGCTCGGCGGCGAGGGTCAGCGCGGTGGGGCCATCCAAGGCTTCGAGCAGTCGGTAATGATCCTGCAACAGCTCGCGCATGAGGGCGAGGTAGTCCGGGGTGTCATCGACCAGCAGGAGGGTTGGTTTCAGCCGCACGGGCGGTTCGTCGAGGTAAGGGGTCATCATTTCTTCCATTTCATGCAGCGCCTCGGGTGAGCGGGGTGATTTCCGATTCCGCGTTGGCGCCCCGTTGTTCCAGCATTTCAATCGACAGGCTAATCAATGGTAATACAGCTTCGAGCAGTTGCCACTGGGCGGTGCTCATCGGGGCGAAGGTGGCGAGTTCGATGACGCCCAAGGTGCGGTTGGGGGTGGTGATCGGGACGAGATATAACTGGCCGGGCGTGCCTTGCCCAAGGCTGGATGTGACGGTGAAATAGCCCGCTGGCGGTTCTTGAATCAGCAGGGGGCTGCGTTCGAGCGCGCATTGCCCCACCAGTCCTTCGCCCAGATGAAAGTAGGGGTGGTGCGCTTTGCGCTCGGTAAACGCATAGCCGCCGAGCAGCCGCAGGCACTGTTGGCGCGGGTCGAAAATATAAAACCCGCCCTGTGCCACGCCGAGCAGTGGGCACAGAAAATCCAGCACCCGCCGGGTGAGGTCGGTGAACCGGGTCGCGCCTTGCATCAGGGTCAGCAGGGCGGCTTGTTGCGATTTAACCCAATGTTCGGACTGGGTTTGGCGCGCAGATGCTTGCAACTGGGCGATGATGCGCGCCATTTGTCCCAATTCATTGTTGAGCGCGGTGTAGGGGGTTTCCTGCGCCAAATTGCCCTGCGCCATTTGTTCGGTGTGGGCGAATAGGCGCAGCAGGGGGTGACGAATGGACCGCACGATCAGCCAGCCCCAAATTAATCCCAGCGCGAGGGCGAGCAGCAGCATCAGCCAGGTTCGTTCGCGGGCTTGGCTGATGTGGCGCTGCGCTTGAGCGTAGTCGCTGGTGGCTTGTTCGTTCAGCGCGGTGCGGAGTTGCTGCACTTGGCTGGCGATGGCGCTGGCGCCCGCATTCAGCCAAGCCGTTTGTTCGTTGCTGGGCGTGGCGGTGGCCAGTTGAAGGTAGCCTTGCACTTGGCTATTGAGCGCGCTGAGTGGGTTGAGATGGGCGCGGTCTTCGCTGAATGCGGCTTGGGCGGCATGCAAGGTGACGAGGTAGTTTTGCTGCGCTTGAACGATGGCCGGATCGGCCGTCCACGGAGTATCTGACGCGGGACTGCTGGCGGTGGAGCGGCTCGAAGCGCTGCGGCTGCGGGCGGTATCGAGCGCGTTTTTTAGGTGGAGCCAGTCGATGACCCATTGGTCGATGCGGTGCAAC
>DYMR01000042.1:0-2172 GCA_020721485.1 Halothiobacillus neapolitanus
CCAGCTCACGGGCACTGCCCGGCTGGATGGTCGTGGGTTGGCGGTTGCCGGCTGGCGGCTCGGTTCCTTAACGGTCTCGGCCTCGCTGAACGCTCAGCAACAGGGCGAACTGCGGCTTCAGGCGAAGGCGCTCAGCCAACAGGGGCGGGAGCAGATCAAAGACCTGACGCTGGACTTGACTGGCGCGGTGCCGGGCTTGGCGGCGAGCGGGCGCCAACGGCTTACCGCGCAGGTGCAGTCGGCGATGGGCGCGGTGTCGCTGGCCGCCGACGGTCGCTGGCAAGCGCCGCAGTGGCAGGGTCAGTTGACCGCATTGAATGTGCGCCCGTTGCGCTGGCACGAACACACCTTGCCGGATTGGCAGTTGCAACGCGCCGTGCCGCTGTCGATTTCCGCCACCGCGCAAACGCTGGGGACGATTTCCCCCAACGGGCAATCGAGCGGGGCGCTGTGCCTGGTCAGCCAAGCCGATGCCCGCCTGTGCGTGGCGGGGCAGTACGCGCCTGCTCAAGGTGGGTCAGGTCAAACGAGGTCGGGTGGCAGTGGCAATGGCCGCGCACAGCTCAGCGCCAATCTGCCGCTGGCGCTCGTGCAACCGTGGCTGCCGGCGGGGTTGTCGTTGCCCGGTCGCCTCGTGGTGGATGGTTCGGCCGAGCTTCGTGCGGGCCTGCCCACGGCGGCGGTGTCGCTGGAATTGCCTGCCAGTTCGTTGCGCTGGCCGACCGTGCTCGGCGCGGCTTCCGTGGCGTATGAGCCGGTGCGCGGCACGGCGCGGTGGCAGAATCAGCAAGTGAGCGCCCAACTCAAAACCGATACACCGGGCTTGCTGCGCCTGAACGGGCAGGGGCAGTGGACGATGACCGGCGCAGAGCCGATTTCCGCCCAGCTCGCCTTGGCCGTGCCTCGGCTGGAGCGGTTCGGATTTTTACTGCCGATGCTGTCCGGCTTGGCCGGTCAGGCCGAGGCCGATTTGACTGTGGGCGGCACCCGCACCGCGCCGCGCCTGACCGGAACGGCTGCGCTCAAAGACCTGGCCTTCGCCTTGCCGGATACCGGCATCAGCTACCGATCTGGCGGCTTGACGGCGCAAATCGACCCGCAAGGCGGCCTGCAATTTTCGGGCGAAATCACCGCCGTGGCGCCGCGCACGCCGGGCGATGCCGCCGAACCCCAAGCCGCTGCGCTGCACCTGAACGGTTCGGGCCAGTTGGCCGATTTCCGCCAGTGGCAGGCGCAGGCGCAACTGAACGGCGAGGGCGTGCCCACGCTGCGCTTGCCGATGTTATCGGTCGATGCCAGCCCGTCGCTGTCGGTGGTGGCCGATGCCGCCGGCGCGAC
The DNA here is from genome assembly GCA_020721485.1 of Halothiobacillus neapolitanus. GTDB lineage: Bacteria > Pseudomonadota > Gammaproteobacteria > Halothiobacillales > Halothiobacillaceae > Halothiobacillus > Halothiobacillus neapolitanus_B. Next base: position 1,339 of record DYMR01000042.1, read on the forward strand.
CGTGACGGGTCAGATTGTCCTGCCCCGTGTCGATGCGCGCGTCGCCGCCCTGCCCGCCGGCGTCGTGGTGCCGACCGAAGATTTAGTCATCGAAGGCCGCCACCCGCCGCCGCCAAAACCGGCCGCTTATCCTGTTCAAGGAAAAATCGCCCTGCGCTTGGGCGATGCGGTGCATCTTTCCGGCATGGGCTTTCGCAGCGATTTGGCGGGCGGCTTGACCCTGAGCCTCACGCCGAATCAGCCGATTTCTGCCTTGGGCGAAGTGCGCTTGGTCAATGGCCGCTACAGCGCCTACGGGCAGGACTTGCACATCAACCCAGGGCGGCTGGTGTTTGTCGGCCCCTTGACCGACCCCGGACTGGCGGTGCGCGCCGAGCGCAGTGTAGACAACAGCACCGTCGGGCTGAACATTGCCGGCACCTTGCTGCACCCGAAAACCACGGTGTTTTCCAACCCGAGCCTGCCCGAATCCGAAGCTTTATCCCTGCTGATTACCGGGCGCTCGCTCGATTCCGCCAGCATGAGCGACGGGTCGGCGATCAAAAATGCCGCCGTCGGGCTGGGCATCGCCCAGGGCGATAATGTCCTGCGGGATCTGGGCGAACGGTTCGGTTTCTCCGGCCTCGGGCTCGACACCACCGGCGGGCTGGACGGCACCCGCCTGTCCCTCGGTAGACAAATCAACGACCGATTATTCGTGCGCTATGCCGTCGGCGTATTCACCGGCGTGGGCGAATTGATTACCCGCTACCGCCTGAGCCGCCTGTTCTCGATCGAACTGACCACCAGCCCGGAGGCATCGGGCGGGGATTTGATCTATCAACTCAAATAATG
>DYMR01000042.1:2272-7959 GCA_020721485.1 Halothiobacillus neapolitanus
TTTTTTTGAAGGTTTGCAGGGAATGAGTGTGATTTTGTTGGCATTCGCCGGCTTGATGGCGGTTTTGTCGTGGTGGCCGGGCGTTTGGGTGACGCGCGTGATGGCGCAGCACCGCGCGCCGGCGGATCGCTACCCGTTTTCCGGTGCCGACCTTGCCCGATATTTGCTCGATCGCCGAGGGTTGACCGCCGTAACGGTCGAGCGCACGCCGTCGGGCGATCACTACGATCCGCATACCCGCAGCGTGCGGCTGTCTGAGGCGAATTTTTCCGGCCAGTCGCTCACCGCCATTACCGTGGCGGCGCATGAGGTCGGCCACGCGCTGCAACATGCCGAGGGTGATCCGTCTTTCGCGCGTCGCCAAGAGATGGTGGAGCGCAGTGCTTGGGCGCAAAAAGTCGCGGGCTGGGTGTTGCTCGCCATCCCGGTGATTACCGTGCTTGAAAAGCAACCGGCGCCGGGCTTGGTGATGTTGCTCGTCGGCGTGTTGAGCATGTTGGTGCCACTGTTCGCGCAGTTGGCGAATCTGCCGATTGAGCTGGATGCGAGTTTCAACCGGGCGTTGCCGCTGCTCGAACAGGGCGGTTGGTTGGCGCGCGGGCAGGAAAAACGCGCCGCGCGGCAGATTCTGCGGGCGGCGGCCTTCACCTATGTGGCGCAGGCACTGGGTTCGATTTTCAATATTTTCAAATGGTTGCGCGGGCTGAAACCCTGATTGATTATGCGGGTTGAGCCACTGATTGGTTCTGCACCCGCTTCGGGTTCCGTCGGCTTTTCTGGGTGCGCTACAGCAGTCCCGCCAACCACGCCATCAGCTTCCGACTGGCCTCACTGTGTTGCGGGCTATCGTGAATCGCCGCGTGCCAGTGCAGGGCGTCGCTGGCATTTGCGCCCTGGCTGAGCAGAAACGCATGCAGCGGGCAGTCTTCGGCGCTGCCGCAATGGTGGCTGCCGGGGTGGTTGTGTAAATACCACCAGTGATACGCGAGCGCGCCGGCGGCGGTTTTTATGGGGCTGGGCGTGGGCATCGGCTCGGCGGGTTGTTGCCGAATCCAGGCGGGGATGTCGTCCAGCGGCATCGGGCGGGCAATGCCGTAGCCTTGGCCAAATCCGGCACCGAGCAGCCGCGCCGCCTCGATGGCGCCCGCATCTTCTAAGCCTTCCACCACCACTTGCAGTTCGAAATCGCGCCCCATTTGGATGATGGCGGAAATCAGGCTGAGGGTTTGAATCGGGTTGTGCCGCAGGCGGGCGAACAGGGCTTGATCGATTTTGATGCTGGAAAACGGCAGGCTCGCCAGTCGGTTCAGGCTGCTGTAGCCCGCGCCGAGGTCGTCCATCGCCAAGGGCACGCCGAGCGCGCGCAGCGCGTGGATGGCCTGATGATTGTCGGCGGAATCGTCCATGTCGTTTTCGAGCAATTCCAGCGTCAGCCGGTCGGGGGCGATGCCGTGCGCGTGGAGTTGATTGCGCACCCAGTCCGGGCAGTGTCGATCGCGCAGGGTGCCGGGCGGTAGATTGACGGCGATGTCCAGCCGAATGCCGGATTCATCCCAACGGCGCAGGGCGGCCAGACTTTCATCGAGCATCCGTTGGAACAGCCGATCCAGATCGGCATCGCCCAGCAAGGGAACGAAATTCTGCGGGCTGAGCATTTCGCCATCGGCCAAGGCCAGCCGCGCCAAGGCTTCGACCTTCACCACTTGGCCGCTGGCCAGATCAATGATCGGCTGGGCATACATCCGCAAGCCGCCCGCAAATAACTGTTGCCGGTACTGTTCGGCCAGTTGGTGGTCCAGAAAGAGTTGCGGGCCGGTGCAGGCTTGCCAAATTTGCGAGAGGCGCAGTTGGCTGCTGCCGGCAAATTGCTGCGCCCACACCGATTCAAACTGATGCGGGAACGCGCCGAGCAACACCACCACGCCCACGGTGAGGCGGTTGCGGTCGTGGATCGGGATGAACAGCGCGCTGTGGACCGTGGCGGTGCCGGATTCGCCCGCCAGCGACCAGCGCTCGTTGCGCAGGCTGCGCAGGCCGCTTTGGGCGAAGCTGCTGAGCAGGGTGGCTTGGTAGCGCGCCGGCGCCTCGCCATCGGCGACGGCCACTTGGGTGAGCGCATGGCCGAAGGCGTTGGCGGCCGCACCGAGGGCGGCTTCGATGATGAACGCGGTAGTCTCATCCCCCCGACGAACGCACAGCGCCGCCGTGATGCCGGGCGCCTGGTGCAGCGCGCCCAGTTCCTCCGGCAGGGCATCGTTCCACAGGCAACCGGCGGCAGGCAGCGGGCGGGTGAGGGTGCTGAAATACTGCTGAATCACGCCGCTACCGGCTTGCGCCTGGCTGAGCAGATCATCTTCGACCCGCGTTTCGATCAGCATCATCAGCCGATAGCGGTCGCGGGTGGAGAGCGCGGTGCGCCCCAAATGTTCGATCAGCAGGCGGCGATACAGGCTGATCGAGCGGATCAGCAGGGCGCTGTTCACCCCGACCAAACTGTGCACGCGCCCCACCTGTTCGCTGCGGGCGAGCAGGGCGTCGCGGTCGGTTTCTGGCGCCGTCAAAAACAGCAGATGCTCGGTTTGCGACAACACCAAGTGCTGCATTTGCGGGGTGGTGAGGGTGCTGAGAATCGCTTGCGCCGCCGATTCATAGGCCAGCAGCTCGTAAAACTGGCGCACAAACGCCGGGGCAATTCCCGCGAGCACGGTTTGATGTTGGGCGAGAAAATGCGCCGCCGCGCCGCCGTAGGCATCGTGTGTCTCAATGGGATCGGGGCGTGCCATGCCTTCTTGCGATTGGCTTAATTGCCACCAGCGGGCGCGGCTGTGCTTGTTCTGCTTCACCGCATACAGCGCGGCATCGGCGTGGCGCAGCAGGGCATCGCCCTCTTCGCCATCGAGCGGGAACAGCGCAATGCCAAGGCTCATGCCGATGCTGGCCTGGTGCCCTTCGCCGAGATCAAACGGGCTGCGCACCGCGTCATACAGCCGATCGAGGGCGATGCTGAGTTGTTCTTGCACGCGGCTGGGTTCCAACTCTTCGAGCACGATGACAAATTCATCGCCGCCCAGTCGGGCGAGTAAATCTTCCGTGCGCAGCCGATCTTGCAGGCGTTTGGCGAGGGCGATGAGGACGAGGTCGCCGGCGGCGTGCCCCCAGGTGTCGTTGATCGGTTTGAAATCATCGAGATCAAGCATGCCGACCGCGACCATGCCGCCCCGACGGCGGGCGCGGGCGATGGCCTTGGGCAAAAACGCATCCAGCGCGCGCCGGTTCGCCAAGCCGGTGAGCGCATCGTGCGTGGCTTGATGCGTGACGGCGCGTTGCGCTTCGTGCAGTTCGGTCACATCCACCAAATTCCAGAGCACGCCGAGGCCGTGGCCGGGAATGTGCAAAATGGCGCCGAGCACTTCGACGATGAGGCGGCGGCCATCGCGGTGCAGAATCGGCTGAGTGCGGTGCAGGCGGTGGTGTAGCAGTGATTTTTCGTCGGCGCTGTCGTGGGCGAGCCGCAGGGTGAAGGGCGGTGCTTCGGCGGGCGTGAGCAGGCGCGCGGATTGACCCGCCAGCCCGACGCAGGAATTTCCGGTCAGGCGGCAAAAGGCCGGGTTGGCGTCGATGAATTGGCCGTCTTGCGTGGTCAAAAACAGCGCGGCGGCGTTGGCGTCGAACAGGGTGCGTTGGAATTCTGCCAACTCGGTTAAATCGGCTTGCAGCGCGTGCCGCCGGGTCACATCTTGCAGCGTCCAGACACTGGTATTGGGCGCGCTGTCCTCGATCAAACTGCCCGCAATATCGGCGTACAGCAGGCGGCCATCCTGATGGCGCAGCACCAAATCTTCGAGCTGGGCGCTGCCGTGGGCGAGCACCTGCGGATACAGCGCGCCCACGCGGGCATATTGCGCGTCATCGGCATACAGAATGCGGGTGGGCTGGCCGATCAAGGCGGCGGGATTGGCAAAGCCGAGCATGTCGGCCAAGCGCGGATTGACCTCCACCAGCCGCCGATCACGCACCATCGCAATCCCCGCGAGGGTGTTGTGCAGCAGGCTGCGTTGCCGCGCGTGGGTGTGTTGTTCCTGCGCGCGGGTGTCGAGCCATTGCAGGCCGAGGCTGATTTGCCGCGCGAGTTGGCCGATGGCGGTGCGCAGCGGCTCATCGAAAATGTTTTTCTGCGTGTGATACACCGAAAACACGCCCCAGAGCGCGCCCTGCTTATGGATCGGCAAGGTGGCGCTGGCGGAAAAACCGAATTGCTGCGCCCGCTCCGCCCAAAGCTCCAGCCCGCGTGTGGCCAGAAAATCTTGGTTGAAAAACACTTCGCCCGATTGCCACGCCCGCCCGGCGGTGCCGCGACCTTCCGGTCGCTTGGGGTCGGTCGAGAGCTTCAGCCCGAGGGTGTATTCCGTGCGACCAGCGGTGGCGAGTAGGTTGAACCAACCGTCGGCGTCGGGTTTGGCGACATAGGCCAGCGCCATGCCGCCGCGCGTGACCGCCAGTTGGCAGAGTTCCTGAAGCAACTGCGCTTCATCGGCGCTGTGTTCCTGCGCTTGGCTGGCCTCGGCCATCATGCCGTTGAATTGCGCGAGCCGTTCGGCCTGCCGCAGCGCGGTGACGCGGCCCCGCATTTGGTTAGAAAGCGCCCGCTCCGCGAAGGTCAACAACACCAGCATCACGAAATAAATCAGCCAGCGCAGGTGGGCGTTTTGCCAGTATTGCGCGCTGATTTGATCGGTATTGCACTGCACCAGAATCGTCAGCGGAAATCCGCCCGGTACCGGCACGCGGCTGATGACCGGCAAAGCCGGCGGCGGCTGGTTCGCGGGTTCCACGCGATTCTGGTACCACACACCGAGCAGGCTGCCATCGCGGTCATCTTGCACGGCAAAATAATACGGCGGTGCGGAGTCGGGCTGGTAATCGAGCAGGGCGTCGATGCGATACGGCGAAGAAATGAAGTACGGCGCCACATCCAGCACAAAGCGGTAGCGCAGCGTCAGCACCTTTTCGCGGGCATCGTGCCCGATCACATCTTGGCCGAGCAGCCAACCCGGCTCACTGGCGATGGGGGTGTATGCCTGCGGCGGAACCAACGGTGGGTTATCGGTCGGTAAGACGCTCCACAGCCGGGTCACGCCATCGCTGCCGATCAGGTTGACATGCACCAAACTCGGATTGAGCGCGGTAAACCGCGACAAGGCGGCGCGCAGGCGCTCATCCGGCGACCGCGCCAAGGCGGAGCGGTCGATCAGGCTGGATAAAAAACTCATTTCCCGGAATTGATTGTTCAGCCGCGTGCCGATCAGGTTGGCAAACGATTCCCCTGAACGGGTGGCGTTGAGCACATACCGGGCTTTAACTTCTTGATACTCAGACCATTCATTGCCCACAACCCAGGCGGCGAGCAACAGCAGCGGTGCCAGCAGCAGGCTGCGTAATCGGACGCGGGCGTTGGGCATCAGCGGGAGCGGAATCTTGCCATCCATGAATTTTTTGCTGCGGATCGATTCATTAAGGTCAAATTGTTAATGAGTGTACCGCTCCCACGCGCTAAACGCGCCCTGTGCGGCGGGTTTTTTGTGAGAATTTTGTCAAATTTGCCGCTGAACAAATGGGGTTTGGGCTGATAGAATCGGAAATCTTGGATTTTCGTCATGTATCGATGTTCTGGGGGAAGCGGGTGAGCT
>DYMR01000042.1:8059-12148 GCA_020721485.1 Halothiobacillus neapolitanus
CTAACGCGCTCCCTCCCCCTTGAGGGGGGAGGGCTGGGGTGGGGGTGATTAGGAGGCCAGAGTGGGGCTGATGAGGTTGCAGTGGGAGGCGACCCACTCGGATATACCCCAATCCCGCAAGGAGCAGGGTTTTTCAGGTTTTTTCTCTGGGCATTTTTTAGGGATTCATCGAGCGTTCGTGGAATTTTATTGGAGTCAACAGGATGGCACTCGGCGGCGGCATGATTCATCACAACCTTCCCGACAAGGAAGCGTTGTATCGCGCATACATGCCCTTCATTAAAAATGGAGGGTTGTTTATTCCCGGCCACACCCAGCAGGAGCTGGGCAAAGAGCTGTTTCTCACTTTGACCATGATGGGTAGCCCGGAGCGCATCGCGCTGGCGGTGAAGGTGGTTTGGTTGACGCCGGACGGTGTGCAGGGCGGCAAAACCCCCGGCATCGGCGTGCAATTCAGCCCGATGGACAAGGGGCAAACCCGCGCGAAGATAGAAAGTTATCTTGCCGGCGCGCTGGATAAAGACACGCCAACGCTCACCATCTAAATGTCGGTGAACCCCGCACCGCTGCCGCCCGCCGAGCGTAGGCTCGGCTTGGTGGCCGTGCCCATTCTGAGTGGGCGCGGCTTGCTGTTGTCGGTGCTGATGCTGTTTGGCTATCTCGCGCTGGCTTGGGCGGCGGTGCGTTTTTTCCCGATCGTTTCGCCGTTTTGGCCGGCTGCCGCACTCGCGGTGGCGGGCGTGATGTTGTTTGGCCGGGCGGTGTTGCCGGCCATTTTTATTGGCGCGTATGCCGCCAATGTGTGGGTGATGGAGTGGTCGGTGGCCGGCGCCTTGCTCGCCGCCACCGGCAATACGCTCTCGCCTTGGCTGGGGGTGGCGATTTTCCGGCGCGTCTGCGGCGAAGATTTTTTCGCCAGCCCCAAAGCCGTGGGGTTCTATTTTGTTCTGGTGGGTCTGTTGGCTGCGTTGTTCTCGGCGGCGATCGGCATGCTGGGCTTGAGTCAGTTTCACCCCGGTTCCGGGCTGTATTTCTTTACCACGGGTTTGGGCTGGATGGTGGGCGATTTGACCAGCACGGTGATGCTGGCGCCCGCGCTGTATTTGTGGGGGCGATTCTTCCTGCGGCACGAGCCGGTGGCACTCGGCAAATACGGCACCGGAGAATTTTTGGTGCTGTTGGTGATTGTGGTGGGTGGCGGCTTGGTGCTGTTCGGCATCAACACGGGCGGCAGCGTGCTGCACATTGGCGCGATGAGTTTGGTGGTGCCGCCGCTGATTTGGGCGGCGCAGCGGTTTTCGCCCCGCTTGGCGCTGACTTTGTTTGCCGGCATTTATTTGGTGGCGACGATCAGCACGCTGCTGGGGCTGGGGCCGTTTGCGGACTTTGATTCCAGCAATGCGATCACCGCGCTGCAATTGATGGGCACTTCGATCAGCAGCAGCGTGCTGATTGCTTCGGTGCTCGATGTACAGCGTCGGGATGCGCATCAGCAGTTGGAAATCACCAACGCGGAGCTGAATGATCGGGTCTGGTCGCGCACCCGCGATTTGGTGCAAAGCGAACAACGCACGCGGCATATTCTGGAAATGATGCCGATGCCGATGCTGGTGACCGAGCTGGCCACCAGCCGCGTGCTGTATGTCAACGATGAGTGTCTGGCGCTGTTCGGCGCGACCCGGGCGATGGTGCGCGGCGTGCTGCCGAAGGATCTTTGGGTCGATCCCTTAGAGCGGCAACGGGTGATTTTGCGCCTGCAACAGGGCGAGGTGATCCGCAATCATGAGGTGGCCTTCCACGGCCTGCGCGGCGAGGTGTTTTGGCTGTCGATGGCGGTGGTGTTGACCCGCATCGAACAGAGCGAGGCGCTGATGTTTGCCTTTAAAGACATAAGCTTGCATAAGAAACGCGAGGCCGAGCTGCTCAACCAGGCCACGATTGATGTGCTGACGGGGCTGTACAACCGGCGGCAAATCCGCGAGCTGGTGCGGCGGCTGATGCTGGAAACCGACACCGATACCCCGCTCACCATTGCGATTTTTGATCTGGATTATTTCAAGCGCATCAACGATGGTTCCGGCCATGCCTGCGGCGACAAGGTGTTGCAGGCGGTGGCCGATTTGGGGCGCTCGGTGCTGCGGCGCGAAGATTGGTTCGGGCGCTGGGGCGGCGAGGAATTCGTGCTGGTTTTTCCGGGGTTCACCCGAGCGCAAGCGCAGCACACGCTGGAAAGTTTGCGCACCCGCATCGCGGCAGAAATCATCCTCTGCGACAACGGCCATTTGATTCAACTGACCGCCAGCTTCGGCGTGACCGAAGGCCGCCTGCTGCCGGAGCAGCGCGATTTCGACCGGTTCGATGAATGGGTCAACGAAGCAGATTTGGCGCTGTATCGGGCGAAAAATCAGGGGCGAAACCGCATCGAGCTGGCATGATGCGGCGTTTGTTTCTCCGTTCGCAGGATTCTTGATGACTCCCACTGCTGTGTTTTCCTCTTCCCGAGTGCATCTCGTGGTGCTGGCGCTGGCCGTGTTCATCGGCTTTTTTTCCGGCATTGGCAGCATGCCGCTGTTCGATCTGGATGAAGGCGCGTTCACCACCGCCACGCGGGAAATGTTCCTGCGCCATGATTTCATTACGCCCTACCTCAATGCCGTGCCCCGGTTCGACAAGCCCATCCTGATCTATTGGTTGCAAGCGGCTTCGGCGCTGGTGTTTGGCTTTAACGAATTTGCGTTTCGACTGCCCTCGGCGCTGGCATCCACGGCCTCGGTCTGGCTGATTTACCGTTTCATGGCCGGGGTGATTTCGCGCGAGCTGGCGTTCTTTGCCGCGCTGATTGCCGCCACCGGGTTGATGAGCACCGTGGTCGGCAAGGCCGCCATCGCCGATGCCGTGTTGATGCTGTTTTTAACCGCCAGCCTGTTCGCGGTGTTTCGCCATTGGCAAACCGATCGCGCGGCCTACATCCGCTGGGCATATGTGGCGATGGCGCTGGGTTTTTTGACCAAGGGCCCGGTGGCGGTGGTGATCCCCGGCGCGGTGAGCTTTTTGTTCTATCTCTCGACCGGACAATTGAGCCGCTGGTGGCGCGCGATTCTGGATTGGCGCGGCCTGCTGTGGTTCGCTGCGCTCGCCCTGCCGTGGTATGTGCTGGAATACCTGCATCAAGGGCAGGCGTTCATCGATGGCTTTTTCCTGAAGAACAATGTCAACCGCTTCAGCGCGCCGATGGAAGGGCATTCCGGCGGCTTTTGGTTTTATCCGATGACCGCCGTACTCGGGATTTTGCCGTTCACCGGCGCCTTATTCGTGGCGCTGCGCCATATCGGGGATGCGCAATGGCGGCAATCGACCGTATTCGCACAGGCGGCGCAACCGCCGCTGCCCACGCTCACGGCGCTGCGCCGCTTCGGCTGGCTGTGGTTCGGGTTTGTGCTGGTGATTTTTTCTTTTTCTGGCACCAAGTTACCGCACTATTTGAATTACGGCATGGTCGGGCTGACCCTGGTGGTGGCCAGTTATTTGCCGGCGGTGAAAAACCGCTGGCTGCACCTGTTGCCGCTCTTGGTCTTTTGGGCGATTTTACTGGCGTTGCCGTCCTTGGTGGATGTGTATTTCAGCCAAATCAAGCCGTTATATGTTCAGCAAATGCTGGATGACCGCGCCCGCGTGTTCGGCTGGAGTTGGTATCTGCCGCTCACCCTGTTCCTGCTGATGGGGCTGTGGGCGCTGATTGATCGCCGCCGCGCGGTGGCCGTGTCGCTGGTGCCCTTGGCCTTGGCGTTCTCTTGGTCGGTGAATGTTGTGGTGTTGCCCGCCGTGGCGGAGCTTCAGCAGGGGCCGATTCGCACGGCGGGGCTGATCGCGCGGGACTTGCCGGGACCGGCCATGATGTACCGCATGAACACCCCGAGTTTTGGGGTGTATGCCGAAAAAATCCTGCGGCGCGGCAGCCCGGAACCGGGCGATTTAGTGCTCACGCGCGCCGTCTATGCGGCGGAACTTCACGCGACAGTGCTATTCTCACAAGGCGGCGTTGTGTTGTTAAGAATACAGTGAGCAACGCGCTAAGCGAATAAATTTCCT
>DYMR01000043.1 GCA_020721485.1 Halothiobacillus neapolitanus
ACGACGGCACTCAATACCGCCAATCAGGCAGTGACGGCAGCGGGGGCGGCACAAGCCACCGCCAATCAGGCAGTGACGGCAGCGGGGGCGGCACAAACCACCGCCAATCAGGCGGTGACGGTGGCGGGGGTGGCACAAACTACCGCCAATCAGGCAGTGACGGCGGCGGGTGCGGCACAAACCACCGCCAATCAGGCAGTGACGGCAGCGGGGGCGGCACAAACCACCGCTAATCAGGCGTTGTCTGCGGTAGGAACGGCAGGTGCGGCACAAACTACGGCCAATTCTGCCCTGCAAATTGGGCAGCAGAATACGCAACAAATTCAGCAGCAAGGGGCGCAGATTCAACAGCAAGCCGTGCAGATTCAGGCGGTGGTGAATGGGCAGCTTGGCGTGTGTACCGTGAACAATGGCGCGTTGCAGTGCTCGGTTCAAGGGCAAAAATCCGCGTCGGCGCAGGGTCAGGGCGCGGTGGCGGTGGGCGTGGGCGCGAGTGCGCAGGGCGCGGGTACGATCGCGCAGGGCGAAAATGCGCAAGCGCGGTACGACGGTTCGGTGGCGATCGGTGCGGGGGCGCAGGCGAGTGCCGACCCGACCACGGCCGTCGGCAATAACGCCATCGCCAATGGCAATAACAGCGTGGCACTGGGCGCCAATACCACGGCGAACGGCAACAATTCCGTGGCCTTGGGGCAGGGTTCGGTCGCCAATCGGGACAATTCGGTGTCTATCGGTAATGCGAGCACGGGCATGAGCCGTCAGTTGACCAATGTTGCGCCGGGCACGATGGGTACCGATGCGGTGAACCTCAATCAGCTCAATGCGGTGTCGGCCAATACACTCGATTCCGCCAATCGCTATGCCGCGCGGGGGATTGCACAGGCCATGGCGGTGCCGACTGCCCCTGCTGCGCTCGCGCCGGGGCATCGCTGGGTGGGGGTGGCTACGGGGCTATACGACGGGCAGAGCGCCTTGGGGGTTGGGTTTGCGTATCGCTTTGATCCCAAGGTCGATATGAGCGCCGGAGTATCCACCGCCCTGCAAGGCACGACGCGCCTTGCGGCACGGGTTCAGGTGGGGTATCAGTGGTAGATGGTTGGAAAATAAGGATTTAGCATTCTGGAAGTGTCTCGCGGTCGACCGCCTCACGCAGCGGATTTGATCCGTTGCGTGTCTCATTCGTTGAGCTTCTAGTCTTTCACCGCCAACGCCTTGACGATTAGGGGTGTGAGGGTCTCGGGGGTAGTCAGTGAGCCGTAGCTGCCAATCAGTTGGCCATCGCGGCCGATCAGGTATTTGTGAAAATTCCACGCGGGGGTGTCGCCATTGGCCGCCGTGGCGAGCGCTTTGTATAGCGGGCTGGCCTCGTCGCCCCGCACATGGCTCTTGCCGAACATCGGGAAATTCACTTGGTAGGTGAGTTCGCAAAAGTCTTTGATTTGCTTCTCATCTTTCGGGTCTTGGTAGAAGTCGTTGGAGGGGAATCCCAGGATGACGAATCCTTGGTTTTTGTATTCGGCGTAGAGCTTTTCTAAGCCTTTGAATTGCGGGGTGAAGCCGCAGTACGAGGCGGTGTTGACAATCAGCACGACTTGGCCGCGATAGGCAGTGCATAGATTGACCTCGCGCTCGCCATCTAGGGTGCGCTCGGTGAAATTCAGCAGGGGGCACGCTGCCGAATCGGCCCATACGGTGGGGCTGGCGGTGGTTAGGGCGCTCAGGCCGAGCAGTTGGATGAAGTGGCGTCGGTTCATGGGGTGGCCTCTTTTGGGTGCGCGCTGGGGCGATGGCGGATGAGACGAAGGTTGCGTTAGAAGAAGGTCGCGTTAGAGAAAGGTCGCGCCCAGGTGGCCTACCTTGACAAAAATCGTCGCCCCTTCGTCGCCGGTGAAGGGGGTGTGCCGGCTCCAGCGCGGGTTGCGTATCCAGGTGCCGGTGGGGTATTCCCCGTGTTCATCGCGAAAGAGGCCGTCGAGCACATAGATTTCTTCGCCGCCGGGGTGGGTGTGGGGGTTGAATACGGTGCGCGGAGCCCAGCGCACCAGGGCGGTGCTGATGCCGCTGTGTTCATGCAGGGGCAGAACCTGCAAGCCGGGCACGAGTCCGGGCAGCCATTCCCCGGCGTGGGTGTCGATCACCCATCGTTCCGTGTCGCCTGCGGTGAACTGGCAGAGCTTGACCAGCAAGGTGCAGCCGCTGGGGCTGGCGGGCGCATGGCGGCTACCCGGCGGATTGCGGACATAGGTTCCGGCGGGGTATTGCCCGTGCTCGTCTTCAAACACGCCTTTGAGTACCAAGAACTCTTCGCCGCGCTCATGGGTGTGGGCGCGAAAGGCGGAGCCCGGTTCGTAGCGGACGAGGGTGGTCGCCCGTTCGATGGGCGCGTCCCACAGTTCCAATCGATGCCGATGAACGCCCGCGCAGGGCGAGGACTGCCAATCGGACGACTGGGGCGCGGCGACGACGAGGCGCTCATCGCGGTGGTCGAAGCGCGGCGTGTTTTCAGGGTGGGCGGGGGCGGTATGGGTGTTCATGTGGCCGTCTGTCTGGAATGTGCGGGCAGAGCATAGACACTGTGCCGGTTTCATACTGAATTTTTCTGACCAGGAGGTCGGCGGGGGCGGTGGGGCATGGTCGATGCGGCAGGGGTTGACGGTGATTCGGCGGGTGTGTGGCGAATTTTCACAGGGGCAAAATACACAATATGTGGTGTTCTCTTGGATGTGGCTTCACTACATCAAGACGAATTTTAGTTATATATGGCTTTAGAAACCAAGTTTATCTTGTTAAAAAACTTGAGTTTTTTTTCTTTGCTTGCAGAATGGTGCCGACACAGATGATGGGCGTGGTGCCGTTATGGCTTGCGCCCGATGAGCAGAGGAGGAGGCGTCATGTTCGACAGTACTACTCAACCTTGGAACCGTCGGCAGTTTCTCGGCGCCGTGTTGGGCAGCAGCACGGCGGTTTTTGGCTTGATGGCGCCAGAGCAGGTCTTGGCGGCGCGTGCGGTCAGCGCGGTTGCCGTGACCAGCCAAGCCGAGTACACCCGGTATGTGTTCGAAGTGAACGGCCCGGTCGATTACAGCAGTTTCACGCTGGCGAATCCGAACCGTTTTGTGCTGGATTTGACGCACACGGATTTGGCCGCGCGGCAGATTCCGCCGTCGCCGTCGCAGTCGGTGGTCAAAGAGATTCGCACCGGTATTCGCGATGGCTACGGCCTGCGGGTGGTGTTCGATTTGAAGGCGCCGGTCAAGCCGCGTTTGTTGCTGTTGCCGCCGGGCGATGGGGCGGGTTATCGCTTGGTGGTGGATTTTCCGCACGATAAGGCCATGCAGCTTGTGGCGGCGCATCAGGATGACCCGGACAACCGCCCGGCGGTGCAGAAACGGGCGTCGGCGTTCCGCGATTTGGTGATTGCGATTGATCCGGGGCATGGCGGGAAAGATCCCGGGGCCATCGGCCATCGCGGCACGAAAGAAAAGCACATCGCGCTCGATATTGGCCGCCGGCTGCGGGATATGGTCGCGGCGACGCCCGGCTTGCGCCCGGTGATGACGCGCGATTCCGATAAATTCATCCACCTGCGTGGTCGCACGCAAATTGCCCGCAACGCCAAGGCGGATTTGTTTATTTCGGTGCATTCCGATGCGTTTCGCGTCACTTCGGCGCGCGGGGCTTCGGTTTTCTGCCTGAGCCAGCATGGCGCGACTTCCGAGGCGGCGCGTTGGTTGGCGAATCGGGAAAACGAGGCCGATTTCGTCGGCGGCGCGTCGATTGCGGATCACGATCAGGATGTGGCGTCGGTGCTGCTGGATTTATCGCAAACCAAAACGCTGGAAAACAGCTTGGATTTCGGCGGTCGGGTGCTGGGACAAATCCGGGATGTGGCCGATCTGCATTCCCGTCGGGTGCAGCAGGCGGGATTTGTGGTGTTGAAATCCCCGGATATTCCGTCGATTCTGGTCGAAAGCGCGTTCATTTCGAACCCGGCGGAAGAGGCGCGTTTGCGCACGCCGCAGTACCAAAATGAAATTGCCCGTTCGATCGTGCAGGGCATCAACACTTATTACGCTTCCAAAGCCCCTGAAGGCACGCGCTACGCGATGTTGTAACGCGCAACGACGGGGGAAATTGCAGGGAGAATTGTCAGCCGTCGGGCGGCGGGGGAGAATACCAACCCCGCCGCCCGATTGTTTTTAGGTTTTTTCTTAGGTTCTTGAATGCCCGTCATCGCCCGCCTGCCCGTCGAACTTGTTAACCAAATCGCGGCGGGCGAGGTGGTGGAGCGCCCGGCCAGCGTGGTGAAAGAGTTGGTCGAGAATGCGCTCGATGCGGGCGGTCGGCGCATTGTGGTGGCGCTGGAGGAAGCGGGCACTCGCTTGATTCGGGTGCAGGACGATGGCGTGGGCATGGCGCCGGAGGATTTGCCGCTGGCCTACGCGCCGCATGCCACCAGCAAAATTTCTTCCCTCGACGAATTGGAATCCGTCGCGAGCATGGGCTTTCGGGGCGAGGCGTTGGCGAGTATTGCCGCGATTGCGCGGGTGCAGATCACCAGCCGACAAACGGCGTCGGCGCATGCTTGGGCGCTGGCTCCTGATTGGGCGGAGGCCAAGCCCGCCGCGCATCCGGTGGGCACCACCGTGGAAGTGCGGGATTTGTTCTACAGCACCCCGGCGCGGCGCAAATTTTTACGCACGGAACGCACCGAGTTCGGCCAGATCGATCAGCTCATGCGCCGGTTCGCGTTGGCGTATCCCGCCTGTGGTTTCGCCTTGCATCATCAGGGCAAGCCGGTGCTGGATTTGCCCGCGACCGGTGAGGCGCTGTTGAGTGAAGCCCGCGTGGCCGCCGTGCTGGGCGAGGGCTTTTTGGAGCGCGCGCGGCGCATCGATGCAGCGGCCTTGGGCATGAGCGTGCAGGGCTGGGTGGCGGATCCGTCCTATGCGCGGGCGAGTACCGATCAGCAAATGTTTTTCGTGAATGGCCGCATTGTGCGGGATCGGGTGATTGGTGCGGCGATTCGGCGGGCGTATGCGGATGTGCTGCATCACCAGCGGCACCCGGCGTTTGTGTTGTCGTTCGCGCTGGATCCCAAGGCGGTGGATGTGAATGTGCATCCGACCAAGGCCGAGGTGCGGTTCCGCGATACGCGCTCGGTGCAAGATTTTTTATTCCGGGAAATCCATCGGGCGTTGTCGCGCCCGTCGGCCAGCGAGCCTTCGCTCGGCAATCTTTCAGGCAGCGATCTTTCGGCCAACAGTCCCGCTGCGTTGGCGGGCAGGGGCGCGGGCGGGGGATATGCGCCCGGCGCATCGCCGATGCTCGATCCATCCGGCGCACATTCGCGCGACCGGGGCGGGGCGGGCATGCCCGCATCAAGCCGCGCGGTGCAATCGTATTTTCAGTTGATTCAACCCGCCACCGCTTGGCCCGAATCCCCCCAGCAGGTCGAGGAAGCCGGCGGTGTGTCGGCCTCGGCTGTGCCGCCCTTGGGCTATGCCTTGGCGCATCTGCACGGCGCGTACATTTTGGCGCAGAACGCGGCGGGGCTGGTGGTGGTGGATGCGCATGCGGCGGCGGAACGCATTACCTATGAACGCTTGAAGCAGGCGTATGCCCGCCAAGAAATGCACCTGCAACCGCTGCTGTTGCCGGTGACGCTGGCGGTGAGCGAGGCCGAGGCGGACGCCATTGAGCAATTGGCCGATTTATTTGGCCGTTTGGGGGTGGCGATCAACCGCGTGGGGCCGACGGCGGCGCGGGTCACGGCCTTGGCGGCGATTCTGCGCGGTGCGGACGCCGAAGGTTTGGCGCGCGGGCTGTTGGCTGAAGCCTTGGCGCTGGATTTATCCGGTGATGAGCGCGAACCGGGCATGGATTCCCCGATTCACGCCGTGTTATCGCGCATGGCCTGTCATGGTTCCGTGCGGGCGAACCGGATGCTGACGCGCCCGGAGATGGATGCCTTGCTGCGCGACATGGAGGCCACCGAACGGGCGGATCAATGCAATCATGGCCGCCCGACTTGGCGGCAATTTTCCATCGCCGACTTGGATCGGTTGTTCATGCGGGGGCAGTGACCATGCCGCCGCCGAATCGCCCCATCTTGGCACTGCTCGGCCCCACGGCGTCCGGCAAAACCGCCCTCGCGCTGGAGCTGGCGGCGCGGCATCCCATCGGCTTGATTAGCGTCGATTCGGTGATGATCTACCGGGGCATGGATGTCGGTTCCGCCAAACCCTCAGCGGCGATTTTGGCGGAATTTCCGCATGCCTTGGTGGATGTGTGCGATCCGGCGGAAGCCTATTCGGTGCAACGGTTTTGCCGCGAGGCCATGGCGGCGATTGCGCTCGTCGAAGCGCGCGGGCAGGTGCCGCTGCTGGTCGGCGGCACGATGATGTATTTTCAAGCGCTGCTCGATGGCTTGTCCGAATTGCCGATCAGCGCGGCCGCGACCCGCGCGGCGGTGCAGGCGGAAGCCGCCGAACGCGGTTGGCCGGCGATGCATGCGGCGTTGGCGCAGGTCGATCCGGCGGCGGCGGCGCGCATTCACCCCAACGATCCGCAGCGCATCAGCCGCGCGCTGGAGGTGTTCCGCGATACCGGTCAATCGTTGACCGACTGGCACCGCCATCACCCGCCGCGTTCACCGCTGACCGATCGCAGGGTGCATCGGTTCGGCCTGTGGCCGGCCTCCCGTGCGCATGCCCGCGCCGCGATGGCGGCACGGTTCGATGACATGCTGGCGCAAGGCTTGGTGGACGAAGTGGCGGCGTTGCGGGCGCGGGGGGATTTAACCCTCGACCTGCCCTCGGTGCGTGCGGTCGGCTATCGGCAAATTTGGTCGCATCTGGCGGGCGAAACCGGCTTGGACGAAGCCCGCGAATTGGCCATAACCGCCACGCGCCAACTGGCAAAACGGCAAATCACTTGGATGCGCAGCCAAACCCGCACTCAGTTTTTTGATGCCGAAGCGCGGGGCGATGCGCTGGCGGCGCTCGCAGCGGCGGCGTCCGGTTCGTAGCAGGCCGTTGCCCCCCTGTTCAGCGGCCTGATCGCGCGGAACTTGCGCCGCGACGGCGCATCCCATGCCGGTGCGGGTTGCCGGTAATCACCTCGGTTCATGGTAGGCTAGCGCCCGGAGTCCCAGTGACGGGGCTGCGGTATTTTCAGCGGGCAGATTGCCCGAACGCGCAACGGAAGCGCTGCACAATAATTTTGGGAGTAATTCGACATGGCTAAAGCTCAATCTTTACAAGAACCTTATTTGAATGCACTGCGCCGCGAGCATGTGCCGGTTTCGATTTACCTGCGAAATGGCATCAAATTGCAGGGTCAAATCGACTCGTTCGACAATTTTGTCGTGCTGTTGAAGAACAATGTCAGCCAGCTGGTGTACAAACACGCCATCAGTACCATCGTGCCCACGCGCGAAATTCAAATTGATTTTGATGACGAATCCGGCGAAAAATCAGAGGCTCAGGGTTGAGCTCCGGGCTGAATATCCATGCTAAAAGTCTGAGCTGAATGATTCGAACGCACCATGCAGTTTTTTGAACGCCATGCGGGCGGCGAGCGCGCCGTCCTGCTTCATGTGGTCTCGCGTCAAGCCAGCCGTGCCGAAGATTTAACCGAATTTCGTGATCTGGTCGATTCCGCCGGCGGGCAAGTGCTCGGCGAGTGCATGGCCAGCCGCGAAGCGCCCGACCCGAGGTTGTATGTCGGCAAGGGCAAGGTGGAAGAGCTGGCCGCGCTGGTGGCGAGCCTCGAAGCCGAATTGGTGGTGGTGAACGCCCGGCTTTCGCCCGCGCAAGAACGCAATTTGGAGCGCGAGCTCAAGTGTCGGGTGATTGACCGCACCGGCTTGATTCTCGATATTTTCGCCCAACGCGCCCGATCCCATGAGGGCAAACTGCAAGTCGAACTGGCGCAGCTCAAACACCTTTCGACCCGGCTGGTGCGCGGCTGGACGCATCTGGAGCGCCAGCGCGGCGGCTCGATTGGCCTGCGCGGCCCCGGTGAAACGCAGCTCGAACTCGATCGGCGGATGATTCACGAGCGCATCAAACAGCTCAATGAACGGATCGCCAAGGTGCGCCGCCAACGGCTGGAAGGTCGTAAAGGGCGGCAGCGGGCGGAAGTGCCGCTGGTGTCGTTGGTGGGCTATACCAACGCGGGCAAATCGACCCTGTTCAACGCGCTCACGGCGGCGGAAACCTACGCGGCCGATCAGCTCTTCGCCACGCTCGACACCACCTTGCGCCGCACCGAACTGGCGCCGGGTTTTCCCATTGTGCTGGCAGATACCGTGGGCTTTATTCGGCATTTGCCGCATGAACTTGTCACCGCGTTTCGTTCCACGCTGGAAGAAACCCTCGAAGCCGATGTGCTGCTGCATGTGGTCGATGCGGCCAGCCCGGAGCGCGAGCGGCAAATGGCCGATGTGGCCGTCGTGTTGCAAGAAATTGGCGCCGCCGAGGTGCCGCAACTGGTGGTGATGAATAAAATCGACCAGTTGCCGGAAGTGCGCGCGCATGTCGATGAGCAGGCGGAAGGGCAGGTGCATCGGGTGTGGCTTTCGGCGGGCACCGGCGATGGGCTGGATGGGTTGCGCGACGCCCTGCGGCGGCAGCTTTCTCCGGCGGTCGAACGGCTGTGCGTTCGGTTGCCCATGCCCTTGGCCGGCGTGCGGGCGCAGTTCATCGGGGCCGGTGTGGTGCGCGACGAACAATGGCTGGATGAACCGGAACCCTGCTGGCAACTCAAGATCGAAGTATCTGCCGAACGCTGGGGGCGGTGGCTGAAACAAACCCCCGCCTTGGCCGATTGCCTGTGTGCCGATCACGGTTAGGCGAATTTTCCTGCTAGACTAATCAGCCTTTTTGACAATCAATCAACTTGATCGCGCGCAAGGCAGCGCCGATTCTTCCGGAGTGCATAATGGCTTGGAATGAACCTGGCGGTGGCAAGGACAATGATCCTTGGTCCAACCCGCGCCGCAGCGGCAAACCCCCCAACATTGATGAGGCCATTGGCCGCTTGCAACAAAAGCTCGGCAACGCCGGCGGCGGCAAGGCCGTGGCGGCGGTCGGCGCCTTGGTGTTCGCGGTGTGGATGCTCTCGGGGATTTACACGATTGATGCCGGCCAGCGCGGCATCGAGCTGCAATTCGGCAAATATGTCGGCACCACCGAGGCGGGGCCGCACTGGCATGTGCCGTATCCGATTGGTGCGGTCATCAAGGTCAATGTCGATGAATTCCGCGACAAACAGCTCAAAATGCCCGCGCTCACCAACGATGAAAACATTGTCGATGTGCGCATCAGCAGCCAGTTTGTGATTTCCGACCCGGTGAGTTACCTGTTCAATGTGCGCGATCCGGACGGCACGCTGTCGGATGTCATGCAAAGCGCGATTCGTGAAGTCATTGGCGCCATGTCGATGGATCGCGTGCTCACCGATGGCCGTGCGGAAATCGTCACCCAAGTGCGCGACCGCATGCAGGAACTGCTCAACGGCTACAACACGGGTTTGAAGGTGCAGTCGGTCAACTTGCAGGATGTTCAACCGCCTGAGGCGGTTCAGCCGGCGTTTGAAGATGCGATTCGGGCGCGTGAAGACGAGCAGCGCTACATCAGCGAAGCCTCCGCCCACGCCAATAAAATCATCCCGCAGGCACGGGGTGAGGCGGCTCAAATTGAAGAGCAGGCCAAGGGTTATGAATCCAAGGTCACGAATGCCGCGCTCGGTGAAGCTTCTCGCTTCACCCAGTTGCTGCAATCGTATCGACTGGCGCCGGACTTGACCCGCGAGCGCATGTACCTCGACACGATGGGCGAAGTGCTGTCGAAAAACCGCAGCGTGGTGCTCGACACACCCGGCAACGGCAACAATGTGTTCTACCTGCCGCTCGGCCAAGCGGATGCGAAATCGGCCGTGCCGAAATCGGCGTTCGATCCCGCCAGCCTGCCCCTGCCGACCCCGTCGGTCGCGCCCGCCACAGATGCGGCGACACGGGGCGCGGTGGCCAGTGATAACCGCAGTGATTTGCGTTCCCGGAGTGCGCCATGACCCTGATGCAACGCATTGTTCTGCCGATTGTGGTGCTGCTCGTGCTCGGTTTTGCTACCGGTACTTTCGAGGTCAAGCAGTACCAAACCGCGCTCAAATTCCGTTTGGGTGAGATCGTGGGCGAAAACTACGCCCCCGGTCTGCATTTCAAATGGCCGCTCATCAACAGCATTCACCTGTTCGATAAGCGGGTGCAAACCCTCACTTCTCAGCCGGAACGGTTTCTGACCAGCGAAAAGAAAAACCTCATTATCGATTACTACATCAAGTGGCAAATCGAAAACCCGGTGGCCTATTACAAAGCCACGCGCGGGGATGAGCGCATCGCCATGAACCGGATGGATCAGATCGTGCGGGATGCGATGAAGAGCCAAATTTCGGTGCGCACGGTGAATCAAGTCGTCACCGGGGATCGGGATATATTCATGAAAACCGTGATGCACACCACCAACGCGGCGATGGAAAGCCTGGGCGTGAAAATTTCCGATGTGCGCATCATGCAAATCGAATTGCCCCAGGAAGTCCGCCGTTCGGTCTATCAGCGGATGGAGAAAGAGCGCTTCGCCTTCGCGCAGTCGATTCGTTCCCGTGGCGAAGAACAAGCCAAGAAAATCACCGCCGATGCCGACCGGCAACGCGCGGTGATTCTGGCGGAGGCCAATCGGCAGGCGGCGGAAATTCGCGGTACTGGTGATGCCACGGCCTCAGCGACCTACGCGAAGGCCTATCAACAAGATCCGAAGTTTTTTGCCTTCTACCGCAGTTTGGAGGCGTACAAACAAGCCTTCGATCGGGGCGGCGATACCTTCGTGCTGAATCCGTCCAGCCCGTTCTTCCGCTATTTCGATGATCCGAATGGCGCGACGGCGGCGGGCAGTGCGCCGAAGCACTGAGCCAAATACCGAGTCGGGGCACGGGGCGCAGCATGAACTGGTGGCAGGTGACGGGGCTGATGTTGATTGCGGAAGCGCTGCTGCCGTTCATTAGCCCGAAGTTCTATCGGGCGATGGCCGCGCAAATTTCGGCCTTGTCTGATCGCCAGTTGCGCTGGATTGGCCTGAGTTTGCTGTTGATGGGTACGGCTTTGGTGGTGTTTGCGCGCTGATTGAAGCCGCCGTGATGGCGCGCTGTGCTGTTTGGTTGAGCGGGCGATGCCCGCACGCTGTAGAGATTCGTCCAGGCAATGCCTGGGTTTTTTATGACCGGTTCATCGGTCGAACCGCGCAGGGGATTCCGCTGCGCGCTTGGTGAGAATGTCGTATGTCACACACTCTGTCGCGGTGGGCCTTGCCTGCGGGCATTGATGAATTGCTGCCCGATCAGGCGCGCCGGGTCGAATCCTTGCGTGCGCAATTGTTGGCGCAGTTTGCTCAGCATGGCTATCAATTGGTGATCCCGCCGCTGGTCGAATTCGTCGATTCGTTGTTGGTCGGTGCGGGCCGGGATTTATCGCTCGATACGCTAACCATGACCGATGGCGTCACCGGGCGGGCGCTGGGTTTGCGCGCCGATATGACGCCGCAAATCGCGCGGATTGATGCGCACAGCTTGCCGGCAGTGGCCGAGCGTCGTTTGTGCTATCTCGGCACGGTCGTGCGGGCGCGTCCTGATGGGCTGGGCGGCAGCCGTACACCGATGCAGGTGGGCGCGGAACTGTATGGCGTGGGCGGCGTGGAAGGTGACATCGAAATCATCGAGCTGATGCTCGGCGTGCTGCGGCTGGCCGGTGTTTCCTCGATGGTGTTGGATTTGGGTCATGTGGATGTGTTTGGCGCGCTGGCGGAAGCCGCGCCGCTGACGCCAGATGAAGAAGAAGCGGCGCGCGATGCCTTGCAGCGCAAGTCGCGTGGCGATTTGCTGTCGGTGTTGCGTGGGTCGAACGCCACGGCGGCGGCGCACACTGCGCTGCTCTCGCTGCTCGAACTCAATGGCGATTGGGCGGCGGTGTTGCCGCGTGCGCGTGCGGCGCTGGCGCCCATTCAGTCGCCCGCCATTCACGAGGCG
Source organism: Halothiobacillus neapolitanus (assembly GCA_020721485.1). Taxonomy (GTDB): domain Bacteria; phylum Pseudomonadota; class Gammaproteobacteria; order Halothiobacillales; family Halothiobacillaceae; genus Halothiobacillus; species Halothiobacillus neapolitanus_B. The sequence goes on from DYMR01000043.1 coordinate 12,082, forward strand.
CTGGATCGTCTGGCGGCGGTCGCGGCGACCATTTCCGCGCATGCGCCCGGCGTGACGGTGCTG
>DYMR01000044.1:0-4160 GCA_020721485.1 Halothiobacillus neapolitanus
GGCGAGGGTGCCAATCAGGGGTAAGCCCAAAATCGCGCTGGGGTCTTGCGTGGGCATCGCCTCCAGCAGAGCCAGCCCCAGCCCTTCCGATTTCATGCTGCCCGCGCACTGCCAGGGGGTTTCCAGTGCCAGATACCGTTCGATGGCCTCGTCGCTGAGCACGCGGAAATGCGCTTCCGTGCGCTCTTGGTGGCAGTGGCAGTGGCCTTGCGCATCAATCACCGCCACGGCGACATGAAACACCGCCACGCGGCCCGATTGTGCGCGTAACTGCGCTCGCGCAGCCTCGTGGGTGTGGGGTTTGCCTAAAATCTGATCCGCCAAGGCCACCAATTGATCGGAACCCAGCACCACGGCGCCGGGATGCGCCTGCGCCACGGCGTGCGCCTTGCCCTGCGCGAGTCGAAGGCAGGCGGCTTCCGGCGATTCATCCGGCCAGAGGGTTTCGTCGAAGTCGGGCGAAAGCGCGCGGTACGGCAAGTTCAGCCGATCCATCAGCATTCGGCGCGTGGGTGAAGAGGAGGCGAGGATCAATTCTGGCGATAAATGCATATTTGGCTTTGCGTGATCGTGAATAAACCGCTAAAATTATACGATTCTGGTCTGGCTTTTGCTGGTGGGTTATGCAGGAAACTGCGGAGCAGTCGCTTCGGGGCTCGTGTCCGGCGCGCACGGCGTGCGATGCGCAGCAAGTGCGGGCGGGGCGTGTGCCCATGGCGCAACTGCCGCGTTTGGCGGCGTGGTTGCCGAGCGATCAGCCGGAAGCGGCATTGTCCTATGAATTGCGGTTTTACCGCGATGAGGCGCGTGCCCTTTTGGTTGCGGTTCGGGTCGAAGGCGTGGCGCAGTTGCCCTGTGCGCGCTGTTTGGTGCCGATGACCGTGCCGTTGCGCGGCGAATCGGTCGTGCAATTCGTTCACAGCGAGGCGCAAGCCGAGCAAGTGGCGGATGCCTACGAGCCGGTGATGTTGGATGCGGACGGTCAGGTGTCTCTGCTCGAATTGGTCGAGGAAGAGGCGATCATGGCGCTGCCGCCCGTCGTCATGCATGAGTCGCGTTGTGCTCCGGCATGGCAGGAAAGCGCCGAGCCCGCCGCAGAAGCCGCCCCGGCGCCTCGCGAAAATCCGTTTGCCGTATTGGCCGGGTTGCGGGGCGATGGCAAGGTGAAGTCTTAAAAGCGAAGCCGTCAAAGGTGTCGCTTGAAGCGCGAGATCAGTACATTGTGCGCCCTGCGCTGGTTACGGTGCAGGGCGGCGGTTCCAAGGTTTGAGCGGTGGATCGTATGCCATCGCTCACAGGTGTTTTAAGTTTTGTCAGGAGTTAGAAAATGGCCGTTCAACAGAACAAAAAGAGCCGCGCCCGTCGCGATTCGCGTCGTACCCACGATGCGTTGACCAAGCCGACGCTGTCCGTCGATGCCACCAGCGGTGAAACCCACCGCCGTCATCATGTGACTGCCGATGGTTTCTATCGCGGTCGTCGCGTATTGGCAGAAAAAGCCGCCGTTGAGGCGTGATCCGTCGCGTCTTCGGTCGCGAGGGTCAGGATACAGACCTTGTGCATTCGGTTGCGCAAGGTTTTTTTTCGGCCAGTGTCTGGCGTTTGGCTTTTTAGAATGAGTGGTCGATGAAGGCGCGTATCGCAGTCGATGTTATGGGGGGCGATCACGGGCCGGCGGTTACTTTGGCCGCTGCGGCGCGGTTTTTGGCCGCTCACCCAACGGTTGAATTGTTGTTGGTCGGCGACGAGTCCGTGCTCGCGCCTTTGTTGCCAACCCACGGCTTAACGGAGCGTGCAGTGTTGGTGCATGCGCCCGAAGTGGTGGCGATGGATGAATCGCCGGCGGTGGCGCTGCGCACCAAGAAGAAATCGTCGATGCGCGTCGCCATCGAGTGCGTGCGCGATGGCACGGCGGAGGCCGCCGTGAGCGCAGGCAATACCGGTGCGCTCATGGCGACCGCCAAATTCGTGCTCAAAATGCTGCCCGGCATCGAACGCCCCGCGATTTGCACGGCGCTGCCCACGCGCAAGGGGCATACCCACATGCTCGATTTGGGGGCGAATGTCGAATGCAATGCCGAGCATTTGTTTCAGTTTGCGGTGATGGGTTCGGTTCTGGCCGAGGCCACGGACGACAACCTCCGGCCGCGCGTGGGCTTGCTCAATGTGGGGGCGGAGGCGATCAAGGGCAACGATACGGTCAAGGCAACGGCGGCGCTGCTGAACGAAGGGCCGGTGAATTACATCGGCTTTATCGAGGGCGATGACATCTACAAAGGCGATGTGGATGTGGTGGTGTGCGATGGCTTTGTCGGCAATGTCGCGCTGAAAACCAGCGAAGGGCTGGCGAAGATGATTACCCAGTTTTTGCGCGAGGAATTCGGGCGCGGTTGGCTGTCTAAGCTGGCGGCGCTGCTGGCGCTGCCGGTGCTTAAACGCTTGAAGCGGCGGCTGGATCCTGGGCGGTACAACGGCGCGAGCTTCCTCGGTCTGCAAGGCATCGTCATTAAAAGTCATGGTGGTGCCGATGTGGATGCGTATTGCAGCGCGCTGGCTGTGGCGCTGCGCGAAATCGAAAAAGATGTGCCGCGCCGGATCGACCAGCGTTTGGGGCAATTGTTGACTGAAAAGGAAACCGCATGATCCACGCGCGCATCACCGGCACGGGCAGTTTTCTGCCTGAACGCATCCTGACCAACCAAGATTTGGAGCGGATGGTGGACACTTCCGATAGCTGGATTCGGGAACGAACCGGCATCGAACAGCGCCACATTGCCGAAACCGGGCAACTCACCTCGGATTTGGCGGAACCGGCGGCGCGTGCGGCGCTGGCGGCGGCGGGTCGTCGGCCCGATGAAGTGGATTTGCTGATCGTGGCGACCACAACGCCGGATCGGGTGTTTCCCTCCACGGCGTGTTTGTTGCAACAGAAATTGGGCATTCACGGATCCCCCGCGTTCGATATTCAAGCGGTCTGCACCGGCTTTGTGTACGCGCTCAGCGTGGCGGAAAAATTCATCAAAACCGGTGCCGCGCGGTGTGCGTTGGTGATCGGCGCGGAAACTTTGTCGCGCATCGTCAACTGGAATGATCGCGGCACTTGCGTGCTGTTTGCCGATGGCGCCGGCGCGGTCGTGCTGGAGCCTTCGGAAGAAGCGGGCATTCTCAGCACCCACATTCATGCCGATGGCGCGTATGAATCGCTGCTCACCACCGTGAAGCCGCCGCCGGACGCGACGCCCGAATCGCTGGCCGATGGCACCGCCTTCATCGAAATGCGCGGCAATGAAGTCTTCAAAATGGCGGTGAACACCCTCGGGCGCATCGTGGATGAAACGCTGGATGCCGCCGGACTGAGCTATGCCGACATTGATTGGCTGGTGCCGCATCAGGCAAATATCCGCATTATTCAGGCCACGGCGCGCAAACTCGGCATGCCGATGGAGCGCGTGGTGGTCACGGTCAACCGGCACGGCAATACCTCGGCGGCCTCGGTGCCGTTGGCCTTGGATACCGCCGTGCGTGACGGTCGGATTCAACGGGGTGATATGCTGCTGCTCGAAGCCTTCGGCGGTGGGTTCACTTGGGGGTCGGCGCTGATCCGGTATTGAGCGCGCAGCGCGCCAACGGCCTAAGGATGTGACCCGGAACGCAGGCGTAGAAGGAGTGACGATGGCGCAAGAAATCGAACGCAAATTTTTGCTGACTTCCGATGCATGGCGCGCCCTAGTGACGCGCAGCGCGCGGATGGCGCAGGGCTATTTAACCCGGCTCGATGGGGAATTGCGTGCCTCCGTTCGGGTGCGTCTTGCCGGTGATTCGGCGTGGCTGAACCTGAAAAGTCTCTCGTTGGGCATTTCCCGCCTTGAATACGAATACCCCATTCCCCTGACGGATGCCGAAGAAATTTTGCAGCACCTGTGTGTGGATGGCCGAATCGAAAAAACCCGCCATTACATTCCGCACGGCGATTTGCTGTGGGAAATCGACGAATTTTGGGGCGAAAATGCCGGGCTGATTGTGGCGGAAATCGAACTGCCTGCGGTCGATACCGTGGTGGCTTTGCCCGCGTGGATTGGCGCGGAAGTGACGGACGACGCCCGTTATTACAATGTGGCGTTGGCCGCGCGGCCGTATCAACACTGGGCGGATGCCTCGGT
>DYMR01000044.1:4260-12050 GCA_020721485.1 Halothiobacillus neapolitanus
GAGCCAATGGGGAGTGACCAGCAGATGATTCGGGTAATGATCGTCGATGACCACACCATGGTGCGCAAAGCGCTGGCGCATTTGATCGGCAGCGAGCAAGGGATTGTGGTGGTGGCGGAGGCCGACAGCGGCGAGGCCGCGTTGGCGCAGCTCAAGACCGATGCGGTCGATGTAGTGCTCTGCGACATTCACATGCCGGGCATGGGCGGGCTGGAGGCCATCCGGCGGATTCAGCAGCGCTATACCCACACCGGTTTGATCGCGGTCACGGCGGAGGCAGATGCCGCGCTGGCGCGCTCTGTGCTGGAAATTGGGGTGCATGGCTATGTCACCAAAGACGCGCCGCCGCAGGAACTCATCACGGCGATTGAAAACGCCAGCCACAAAACCCGCTTCATCTCCTCGCGCATTGCACAGGAAATTGCCCTGCAATCCATGCGCAAAACCTCGGATCCGTTCGAGACGCTGTCCAGCCGCGAACAACAGGTGCTGATGATGATTTTGGATGGAAAATCCAACCAATTCATCTCCGATGCCTTGTGCGTGAGCCCCAAAACCGTGAGCACCTACAAGGTGCGCTTGCAGGAAAAACTGGGTGTTACGAACGACATCGAGCTGATGCGGTTGGCGGTTAAAGCCGGGCGGCTCGTGATCAACGAATGACCGAGCCGGGGTTCGATCCTGAGCTCACCCCCGAGCTTGCCCCTGTGTTCGACCCCGAGGCGGTGCTGCCGTTGTTGACGGAGCGGCCGGGGGTGTACCGCATGTACGGCGCGGACGATGCCGTGTTGTATGTCGGCAAAGCGCGCAACCTCAAAGCGCGGGTGTCCAGTTATTTTCGCGGCCAGCAATCCCTGAAAACGCAGGCGCTGGTGCGGCACATTCAGCGCATCGAAACCACCGTCACCGCGTCCGAAAGTGAAGCGCTGCTGCTGGAAAGCAACCTCATCAAAGCCCATCGCCCGCGCTACAACATTCTGTTGCGCGACGATAAAAGCTATCCGTGGATTTTCTTGTCCAGCGAACAAACCTATCCCCGATTGGCCTACCACCGAGGTGCGCGTAAGGCGAATGGCCGGTATTTCGGCCCCTACAGCGCCGCCAGTGCCGTGCGGGAAACGCTGGCGCTGCTCGAAAAAGTGTTCAAAGTGCGGCAATGCGAGGACAGCGTGTTTCGCAACCGCAGCCGTCCCTGTCTGCAATACCAAATTGGCCGCTGCAAAGCGCCCTGCGTCGGATTCGTTTCCCCGGAAGACTATGCGCAGGATGTGCGGGATACCGTGGCGTTTTTGTCGGGCAAAAGTCAGGCATTGATCGAAACCCTTGTGACCCGCATGGAGCAGGCCGCCGAGCGTTTGGCGTTTGAGGAGGCGGCCAGCCTGCGCGATCAGATCAGCCAGTTGCGGGCGATCAGTCAGCAGCAGGCGATGACCGGCGTGGCGGGCGATGCCGATGTGGTTGCGCTGGTCGAGTTGCAAGGCTTGGTCGCGCTCGCGGTATCGACCATTCGTGACGGTCGGCATTTGGGTACGCGGTCGTTTTTTCCGAGTGTTCCGGCGGGTGCCGAGCCGCCGGAGGTGCTCGACGCCTTTTTGGGACAATACTATGCTGACCGCAGCCCGCCGCCGCAGGTGTTGTGCGCGGTGCGGCCTGCCGAGGCGGATTTTTTAGAGGCAGGATTGACTCAGGCGCGGGGCACAAAGGTGGTGGTACGCGTACCACAGCGCGGCGTCGCGCGGGATTGGCTGCAACAAACGCAGCAGAACGCGACGCTCGCGGCGGGTGAGCGGCTGGCCACGCGCGCGGGCTTGGCGCAGCGGTTTGCGGCGTTGTCCGTGCGGCTGGGGATGGCGACCATCGACCGGGTGGAGTGTTTCGATATTTCGCACACCCAAGGCGAAGCGACGGTCGCCTCTTGCGTGGTGTTTGGCCTTGAAGGCGCGCAGAAAGATCAGTACCGTCGGTACCGCATCGAGGGCATTACCGGCGGCGATGATTACGCGGCCATGCATCAAGCCCTGACCCGGCGATTCAGCCGCGCGGCCAGCGAAGGCGGGCGTTTGCCCGAGGTGCTGCTCATTGACGGGGGTGCCGGACAAGTCGCTCAAGCGCAGGCCGTGCTGGCGGCGCTGTCGATCACGACCGTACAGATTGTGGGCGTCGCTAAAGGCCCTGAACGCCGGGCGGGGGAGGAGCGGTTGGTTTTCCCCAAATCAGGCCAGGGCAAATCAGGGCATAGCGGCGGCGAAGAAATTCGGCTCGATCCGCATGACCCGGCCTTGCACCTGATTCAACAAGTGCGTGACGAAGCCCACCGTTTTGCGATTACCGGCCACCGGGCACAGCGCCACAAGGCGCGCACGCAATCGGATTTGGAAAAAATCCCCGGCGTGGGCGCCAAACGCCGGCAACTGTTGCTCAAACAATTCGGCGGTTTGCAGGGTTTGCGTCAGGCCAGCGCGGCGGAACTCGCCACCGTGCCGGGCATCTCTACCGCGTTGGCGCAAACCATTCATGCGTGGTTGCATGAAGGGGGCTGATCGAACGCGGGCGGCGCGGCATGCTATGCTTCGATGTGTTTTTATATAACCGATTGATATTGATGAATTTAATTTTCAGAATTTTGTGGGTTTTCTGGGCGCTGAGCGTCGCGCCGCTGTGGGCGGCTACGGCACCGTTGGCGGTGGCGGAAAAAACGCCTGCGCCCGTTGCGGCGCCGTCGGCGGCGGATTATCAAGCCTTGGCGAAATTGCTGGAAAACCCGGAATCGCGCGCGGTCATCGTGCAGGAATTGGGGCGCTTGGGCGCGACAACGGGGCAGCCGGCTGCGCCGGTGGCCGATGTCCCTGCGTCCTCGTTGGCGAATCAACTGGCGCAAGATTCGACGGAGGCGTTCCACCAAGTGTGGGCGCAAACGGAAACGGCGTTGACGCATCTGGATGAGGTTTGGGCGGGTTGGGGTTCCCCGGAAACGGCGTTGCCGCTGGCCACGCACGCCGGGCAAATGCTGGCGTTGATCGGTGCCGCCTACAGTCTATGGTTTTTAGCGGGGGTGTGGGTGCGGCGGCTCGCCCGCCGTTTGGATGGCTGGGCGCAGCGGGAGCACCGTCGGCAACATCTTTTGCGCGCCGTGTTGGCCTTGGGTGTTTTGGGCGGCGTGGGGGCATTGATTCTCGCCGCGATCAACGCACTGGGCAGCCTTGCGCTGGCGCAATTATTGACCGAAGAAACCCTGCAACTGTGGCGTTTGGCGCTGATTCTCAATGCCTTTGTGCTGTTGGAATTTCTGCGGATGGTGTTGCGGCTGATCTTGATGCCGAATTATCCGAGTTTGCGACTGTTCGTGACGGATGCCACGCAGTCGGCGTTTTGGGTGCGGCGGTCGTCGGTGCTGATTTTGGTGCTGGGGTATGGCCTGCTGGCGGTCGTGCCGATGCTGCGCCTGAATGTCGATGCCGCCACGGCACAGGTGGCCATTTGGCTGCTGGCGCTGTTCGGTGTGCTGTATTCGGCGGCCACGATTCTGCGACAACGGGCGGCGCTTCAGGAATCGATTCAAGCCTTGGCCGACCGCCATCCCTCCGGCATGATCGGGTGGTTGTTATTGGTGTTGGCGCATTTTTGGCATCTGCTCGCCTTGGCCTATGTCGGCATGGTGTTTTTGGTCGGTATGACGCGCCCCGGCGATGCACTGCCGTTTATTGCGCGGGCTTCGGGCTTAACCGTGTTGGTCGTGGGCGCGGCGTTGCTGATTTCCGCGCTGGCAACGCAGTGGCTTGGTGGTTCGGTGCGATTACCGGAGCGGCATAAAAAACGCCTGCCGACCCTCGAACTTCGGCTCAATGCCTACTTGCCTTGGCTGCTGCGGTTGCTGCGCTTGGGGATTTTGCTGTTTTCGGCAGCGGCGCTGTTGTCGATTTGGCATGTGTTTGATCTGCCGGCTTGGTTGGGCAGCGCAGCGGGGCAAAAAATCATCGGCTTGATTTTGGCCGTGGGCATTATTCTCGGCGGCGCACTGCTGTTGTGGCTGATTGTCGCGAGTGCAATTGAGGCGAAACTCAACAGTGAACACCTGCCGTCTACGCGGGTGCAAACCCTGCTGAGCCTGTTCCGCAACGCGGCGGGCGTCACCCTGCTGATTATTGCGATGATGATGGTGCTCTCCGAGTTGGGCGTGAACATCGGCCCGTTGCTGGCGGGGGCGGGCGTGATCGGCTTAGCGGTGGGGTTCGGCGCACAAAAACTGGTGCAGGATGTAATTACCGGCATTTTCATTCAGTTGGAAAATGCGATTAATACCGGCGATGTCATCAGCGTGGGGGGCATTACCGGCACCGCCGAGCGCTTGTCGATTCGCTCCGTGGGCTTGCGCGATGCGTTCGGCACTTACCACATCGTGCCATTCTCCGCCGTGAGTGTGGTATCGAATTTCATGCGCGATTTTGCGTTCCACAAGGCGGAGTACGGCATTGCGTATCGGGAAAATATCGATGACGCCGTGGCGGCCTTACAAGCGGCCTACGATGAACTGATGACCAATCCCGAGATGACGCTCAAAGTGCTGGAGCCGATCAACATTGCCGGCGTGACGGAGCTTGCGGCGAGTTCGGTCAATATCCGCGTGCAAATCAAAACCCGCCCCGGTGAGCAATGGGTCGTCGGCCGCGCCTATAACCGCTTGGTGAAAAAGCACTTCGATGCGCTGAATATCGAAATTCCCTTCCCGCACACCACCATTTATTTCGGCGAAGATAAATCGGGCCATGCACCGCCGTTGCGGGTCGAATCGCTGCCGCCTGCCGGTGCGTAAAACACCTGGGCGTCTGGATTGAAGTCGGAGGGGATCGAATGCAACGCCCCTTCACTTTTGAGGGGGGCGATTCTCCCTCCTCCTTGAGGGGGCGGGCTGGGGTGGGGGTGGGGCGTTCACCCGGCTCGTCCAACGGACACCCTCGCCCAGTGGGCAAATCAAAGGGGCTCAAAAATTCCGGTCGGCAGGTTGTCGATGCTGTGCTGGTTTTTGTCGATCCAGTATTGACGGATGCCATCGGCGCCTTTTTTCTCCGCCCATTGATTCAGGGTCGGGCGATCGGCTGCCGCATCCATCAGCGGCACGCCAAACCCGCAGGAGGTTTGCACCTCCTCGATGGCGAGATCAAACATCTGCCGCGCGCCGGGGTGATCGGGAAACAACGCCTGGCAGGCTGGCCAGTCGGCATCGCGGGGATGGATCGCTCGGGCGGTGCCATACACCCGCAGAATCACCGGCGGTTCATCGAACGCGCACCACATCAGCGTCATGCGCGGGTGGCTGCGCACATGGGCGGCGGATTCATTGCCGCTGCCGGTTAAATTCAGCCACAACAGCCGTTGCGGGCCGAGAATCCGCAGCGTATCGAGCCCCTTGGGGGATAAATTAATGCGGCTATCGGCGGTTGCGGTGGCCACGAAATAAACTTTCTGCGCACGGATCAGGGCATCGTGCGCGGGTTCAAGGGCGGGATAGCGTTTGGCCATGGGTTTTCCTCCGATGCGCGTATCCTGCGGGTTTCTTCGACGCGGTCAAGGGCGCGATGCTCCGTCCGCATGAATACACAACGGGGGGTGAAGTATGACCACGGCATGTACCGCCATCATCGAACAGTGGCAGCGGGAAGATTTTGTGCCGACCGTACAGGCGGCGATGGTCGCCCTCGGCGTGCGCGGATTACCGTTGCAGAAGGCGATTCAGTTCGGCAATGTGGCGCTGGATAGCGACATGAGCGTACAGGTGCTGGCGAGTGAGCGCCGCCCTGAAGGTTATTTTCTGCGCTTGGGAGTGCAATACACCAGCATGATTACCGGCTGCCACTGCGCGGATGATCCCTCGCCTGAAATGATCGTGCCGGAATATTGCACACTGGAATTATGGCTAGACCCGAACACGGCGGCGCCGACTGTGCGCTTGGTTTTAGAGGACTAGCCCAGTTCTGTGGTTCGACAGCCGCTTAATCGCGGTGCCGGTGCTCGCGCGGCGGCGCGCCGAGCGCGAGGCGGTACTCCAAAAACGCTTGATTAAAGTGCTGATTCACGGCCTCCATTCGGCCATCCTGATTCACATCCTGCGCGACCGGACTGTGCACGCGGGAAAACTGCAAACGGAAGCTCTGGCGCGCATCAAACCGCCATTCAATCAATGCAGTGCGGCGTGAAATTCCCTCAAACACACTGTTTTGGCGCGGACAGGGCAGGGCACCATAGGGCGGAGCGCAAAACGCCGGCGCCGCATCCCTGCGGGCTTCGTGGATGTGCCCTGCGACATCAAACCGCAAGCCAATCGTCCAGCGCGGCGCAATGCCGTAGCGGGCTTGCAGATAATAGCCATCCACCGCCAAAGCGCGCGGCTGGCCGATATTCCACGGCTTGGTTTGATGAAAATTCAGCAGCAAATCCTTGCGCTGGTAAAAATACTCCGCTTGAACCTCCCAGCGACCCGGCAACTCTTTCCCCGGCTCGAAGGCATAGCGCAGGCCCGACACCCAAGTATCCGTCTCGCCTTGCAGCGCGTGATCGGCATCGTTAATGCCGGGGTGATATTGATGTAATTCCTGGTGTTGCCGACCATGAATCCAGCCCAGATTCGCCCCCAAGGCATGCCCTTCCTTGGGGGAAAATCCGAGTCGAGCAAAAACGGTCTGAATCGTCGGCCAAGCCGGGCGCTCCGCGAACGGCACCGTGATGACCGCCCCTTGGCTGGTGGTAAACGCGGTGGGATTCGGCAACCCCGCCGCCACCGCCTCATTCCCGCCCGACAACCCCTCCATCCCGATTTGACCCTGCCAGCGGGCATTTTGCATGCGCCAACTGGCCTGAACCCCATTACCGCCCAAGCCACCTGCCAACAACAATTGATACGGCAGCGGCTGATCGACAAAATCCCAAGCGTGCGGATGCAGAGCATTTTGCCAACCCATCGCACTCAAAAACCGACCGAATTTCAGCGCACCGCCTGCCGTACTGCGCGCCCGCAGCCAAGCCTCCTCCAGTGCGAACGCACGGCCATCCGTCACCAGATTCAGCCGAGCATCCCAATGATCGCCATACGCCGTGTGCAGCGAAAATTCCGCCGCGCGCAGATTCAGCCCCGAATGCAGCGCGCCGCCATGCGCGTGACCGCCATTCCCGCTCGCGCCATGGGTACTTAAGCCATTGGTACTTATGCCATCCGTATGGGTATTAAAAATCCCATTCGGATTCTGCACAAAATCATCGCCTTGCCCATCAACCGAATCGCGGTAGCCAATCAGATCCACATAAAATCGTGGCTCAACGACCAAATCATCCGCAGAAAGATCGGCGCACAGCGCGCAGCCCAGCGAGGCGGCGAACAAAAATTTTACGAACGGAGCGGGCAGGCGGCGGCGAAATTGAATCATGTTATCTTATATCAAATTTTGTCGCGCATCCTGCCGAACCCAGACCCCACCGCGCAAGCAAGATCGGATGGTCGAGCAATCAATCAGACAAGGAAACACTTCTCTCAACGCCCGGTTGAGTTCCCGTCGCGCTTGACAAGCCGGGGGTGTTTATTCATTATTCGCCACCTTGCAAAACCCGAGCACGGCTCGTGTTTCGGGTTAAAAGCAAACCGCAAATTCGTACCGGGTACTGCTCAAAAAATGAGCAACCTGGCGTGAATTTGCGGCGAATCCACCCTGAATTTAAGGCGTGGAACCACTCCGGAGGTTTGGCAGAGTGGTTGAATGCACCGGTCTTGAAAACCGGCAAGGGTTTATCCCCTTCCAGGGTTC